>CANRVH010000065.1 GCA_947643225.1 uncultured Clostridia bacterium | reverse complement strand
TTATAGCTACTCGTGAAGATATATTGGAGTATCTGTTAGATCACTCTATTGATAAAGATGTGGCTTTAGAAATTCTCAATTTTATTCGCAAAGGTCGACCTAAGAAGGATCCTGAGAAATGGGATGAGTATGTAGGTATTATGAAAGAACATAATTGCGAGGATATGTTTATAAATATCTTCTCAAAAATTTTATTCATATTCGGTAGAGGCCAAGCAGTTAGTGAGTGTTTATTTGCTTTAGATGAAGAAAATTATATAAATGAAAGAAGTGATTTGAAATGAACATAGAAAAAGATTATAATTTGGATAGGTTTATTGATGCACATAATGATGATTATACTAGAGCATTAAACGAAGTAAAAAGCGGAAGAAAATTAACTCATTGGATGTGGTACATTTTTCCTCAGATAGCTGGTTTAGGTATGAGTGAAACCGCAAAGTATTATGAGATTAAGAGTTTAGATGAGGCAAGAGCTTATTTAAATAATGAGTTATTAAAAGACCATATAATTGAAATATCAAATGCTTTATTAGAACTTGATAAAACTGATCCAACTGAAGTATTTGGAGATGTTGATGCTTTGAAGTTAAAATCGTCTATGACTCTATTCTCTTATATATCCAATAATGAAATATTTAATAAAGTTATAGACAAATATTTTAATGGTAATAAAGATTTAACTACTGTTAGAATATGTGAAGAATTGAAAGCAGGAAGTTGATTTGCTTCTATTGAGGAATAGCGATACAAATATTAATTATTTATGGTATAGTTTAAGTATGATTAAGGAGGTTATTGATGTGGTGACTAAGATGAAGATTAATTTTAGGAAGATAGAGACTATGATTCCAGAGAACGTATTTATTTCTCATATTGATGGATTAATTGGCAAAGTTAAGAATATTACACTTGAGGGAAAGTTTCATGATATGAAAGTATATGAGATTGAAGATACTATGTTCGTTCTTGTGAAAATCGTTGATTGTAGTGGAGATATTTCTGCAGTATTTGTTGGCAATAGAAATGATGAGTTTAAATTATTTGTAGAGGGTATTGTTATGAATACTGATTATAGAATTAGGGGTAATGTTTCTTTATTGGATGATGATTTTTTAGATGAGGCTCTACCATTCCAAGATGAGATTAAAGGAAATAAGATTTTTTGTATTACTGCATTACAAGATTTAAGTAGTATCAGGTTGTTTGGTGTTGATATTGTAAAATTATATGACTATGATTTAAATAAAGCATATGATTTTGTTAATGATAATACCGATTATTTAAAGTGTATATCTGTTGATGAGGTAAAAGATATTGAGTTTTCTTGTAATAAAGATGTTATTATTTTATTACATAATGGTATAGTATTATTAAATGGTAAGGAAATGTTAGAAAATGTAAAGGCAGTAGTTTTTATAAATGGTGGAGCAATATTTGCAATTACCAATAATAATGTTATTATTCCTGTAGTTGGTATATGTAATTCTACCAAATACATAAATAACAATAATCATGAGTATAAGAAAATAATTATTACACCACTTATAATTGTAGCATTAACATTTGAAAAAGATATAAGATTATTTGGTATGGTGTGTGAGGGATTTATAGACTATCATAGATTTTTTGACGTAGATGATATTGGCTATGTTGAAGAGGATGATGATATTGTCGTTATTAAGGATGGTAAGGTTTATTCTTTATTCCATGAGAATGATTATTCTAATAATAAGCCAAAGGTATTGACTGCTGGAGATTTAATTGAGATAGCTTGATTTTTACTTTATTTTTAAGATAGATTTCACAATCTATCTTTTATTGGCGCTAAAATCGTTGCAATTAGTTGTAGAACATGGTTAAACAAAGAAGAGCTTATATTCTGCTTATATGTTTAACTATCTAAGATATGGTCTTCAATGGGCCAATAATGGGGTTAAATTGTAGCTCTTATTTTTTTACCTAGGGGTGTCAAATTAAACTATTGATTAATTGGACACTCATATTAAGGGTTAATTATATGCTATTTAAGCGGAAATTAAGCAGAAAATGTCTAATTAATTCAAATAGTGATTTTTTAGACACTTGGAGAAAGGATGGATTATTGTGGATTCACAAGATAATGACAAATATGGGTATGCTAGATGTTCTACTCTTGCACAGGATGCGGAATATGAACTTAAGGTTTTAATGGAGAAAGGTGTTCCTCGAGAAAACATTTACATTGAGTATGTCTCTGGTGGTAAAACTCGAGATCAGCGAGTTGAGTATGATAAGTTGATGAAAGTATTGGAGCAAAATCCAGGTAGTGAGTTATATGCTACCGACTTGACTAGGATTGCTCGTAATAACAAAGATGTCTATGAGTTGGTGGAGTTTATCCAAAAGAACCATTTAAAATTGGATATAGGATCATTTGTTGTTTCATGTAAAGATAAGGAGATAGATCCAATTAGTGAAGTTATTATTATGGTCTTGGGAATTTTCGCCACCTTCGACCTCAAACTCAAACACCAACAGATTTTTAATGGTATTCAACAGGCGAAGGCCTCTGGGAAACGTTTAGGTGCTCCTAATAAAACTAAAGATAAGATAGACGATCAGTTTTATAAGTATTATGCACAATATAAGAATAAGCAAATTAACATTACTGAGCTAGCTAA
>CANRVH010000064.1 GCA_947643225.1 uncultured Clostridia bacterium | reverse complement strand
ATTTATATTAACACATTAACTTAATTTACTATCATCTAAATCTTCCCATTCTGAAGATTGTATTCCACCTTTAATTTCATCTGTTTCCAGAATACACATTCTATAAGGCTCATTATCATCAAAATCTCTTTTATTTAATCCAACTAAAATTTTCATACATTACCTAATCTCTCTTTCAAAATATAAATTTCTTCTTAAAGTTGTTTATATCTTCTATCTAGATAAATTATATCACACTTTTCTTTATTTTCCGTTGCTTTTTTTACTATTTTACATATTATTTTTGGCAAATATAATCATTATTATCAAAATAACCTTTTATTTCAGTTGTAGTAGCTTCTTTCGTAGATTCATTACAAATTTGTAGTAATTCCCTAAAAAAGTGTTTTATTGTCTCTAAAATTGATTTTAAATAGTCTTTAAGATGATTATTCTCTTTTGTTAAATTTTGATTTCTTGTAGTAAGTGCTTTTACTTCTCGTTGCAAATTATTATTTTCTTTTTCTAATGTTTGATGACTTTTACTGAAAGTATTTACCTCATTAAATAATTGTTCCATTTTTGGTTGACATTCCATAATCTTTTTAGTTTCCTTTATTACATTTTGCATACTATCAAAAGTATCTTTTCGTACCTTTACATAGTCTTTATCTATTAAAGTATTTTTAGTTGTTTTCATTCTTTCTTCAAAGTCATTCATAGCATTATCAAAATTTTTATTGATAGTAGTTACTTTGTTTTCATAATATCTAGTAGTTTTCTTAAATTCTCGTACTTTTTGATGTTTAGCATTACTGCCTTTGATACCTCGTTCTAGATCATAACCTCGTATAATGTAGTTAAGATATTTTTTAACTACATTATCATATATTTAGATTTTTGTTAAGAGATATCTATAAACTCATTATTTTGTAGATTATGAAATCTATATTATAATGTCGGTAGAGATAGAGTGGTTTTAGCCATAACCTTGAATATTTGATTCTTTATAAAGACTAAAGCCTCTTCTTTACAAATTGGATATGAATAAGTTGTATAAGGATTAGATTGTTATCTTTTGCCTTTCATTTGCGAGGTTATATCTTTGTAAAGGGACTGAGGGCACTGCCTCTATCTTATATATATCATGAATTGGAGTTGTTTTTATGAATTATTTTTTAGGTATCGATATTGCCAAAACAAATCATGTTGCTTCACTTATCAACAACACTGGAGAGGTTGTTATAAGAGCAATTAAATTTACAAACAGTAATGAGGGGTATTCAAAACTTTTAACCACCATTCAAGATAAACTTGGAGATTTAAGTAATATTGAAGTTGCTATGGAAGCGACAGGTCACTATTGGCTTTCTTTATATTCTGCTTTAACTGATAATGGTTTTAGTGTATCTGTTTATAATCCTTATCAAGTTAAATCCTATCGTGGAGCTTATAATAATAGAAAGCAAAAAAATGATATTATTGATTCTATTATTATCGCTGATTACTTAAGAGTTTTTGGTTCTAAAGAATCTAAGCTTCCAGAGGAAAACTTACTATCTTTAAAACAATTAACCCGTTTTAGATCTAACATTGTGGATAATATTTCTTCTTTAAAAACACAAGTCATTGGTTTACTCGATAAAGTATTTCCAGAATATAAGAAACTCTTTTATGATACCTTTGGTACTACTTCTAAACAATTATTACTCAATTGTCCAACACCTGATGACATCGTTAACATTTCTACTACAAAATTAGCTAATTTACTATCAAAACATTCAAGAGGTAAATTTGATAAAGACATGGCTCTTCATATTAAAAAAGTGGCTAAAGATTCCTTTGGTATTAAATTTACTACTGATGCTTGCTCTTTTGAAATCAAGCAACTTATCAATCAAATTATCTTTTTGGAAAATCAAATTGATGCAGTGAGTTTTGAAATAAAAGAATTGTATAGTAAATTGGATAGCCATCTTTTATCAGTTCCTGGGGTTGGTATTAATTTGGCTCCTATTATCTTAGCGGAAATCGGAGACATTCATAACTTTGATAAACCTAATAAACTGATTGCTTTTGCTGGTACTGATCCTTCTGAAAATCAATCTGGTAATAAGCAATCTACCAATGAGAAAACTTCTAAAAGAGGTTCTCCATATCTTCGGCATGCCATTTATACTGCTAGTTTAGTTGCTATATCAAATGAACCTGAACTTAGAACTTATTATGATAAAAAGATTTCCGAAGGTAAGCACCATTTTGTTGCCTTAGCAGGCATTAGTCGCAAACTATTAACAATCATTTACTATATTCTTAAAGAAAATAGAGACTATATTAGGTACAACAATATCAAAGAAAACAAGAACTAAATTTTTCAAAAACTTGAATCCTTTAGTTGTTTTGTCATGTAGTAATTTTAACAAATTTCCTTTTTCAAACTTTTTATTAAAATTTGTTAAAAAATACTTGACTTACATATAGTTGTCTTGATAGTGATAAATGATTTTCATATATAACGATGGATAAAAATAATGATTAGAAATGAAATACTTTGACAAATAATGGTGGGGTAGATATAATAAATGTGGTGGTTGTATGAAAAAAGTAAGTTATGAATTAGTCGCTTCTATATACGAAAATGGAATGTATAGAAATAGTAGGATTATTAGATTACCACAAGAGTATATGAAAAATATACTTACAGTTGATCAGTTTACAACAAAATTTAAAGGAAAAAGTTCCTTTCTTTTCTATCTTGAAAAATTAATAGAACTCCCATCAAATTATAAAACACTAAGTATTCAAAAAAATAAAGGAGATAGGACCATTTACTATAGTATCATCTATGATGATCCCCTTTTACATGAGTGTGCTAGGAGGGCACAAGTAACTAGACAAAATATTGAAGGAAAG
>CANRVH010000063.1 GCA_947643225.1 uncultured Clostridia bacterium | reverse complement strand
CGACTTATTGCTTTTTTTGTACCCAAAAGGTGTCACATCAATTGTAATGCTACAGGTTTTATAATTTAATGCATAACTTAGTCTTTCATAATTATAATAATTAATGTATAATTTTATTAGATTTGGAGCATTGATCTTTGGATATTAAATTCTTTTAGAAGATTGTTATAAGAAAATAAAGAATAAACAGAACTCTGGTCAGTATGCAAAATGATTGGTTCTTTCATTTGTTCTTCTTTTATTATTTTCTTGTTATCAATAATTTTATCAATATAGTTATAATGTATTTTTAATCTTAACTTATTTGTACTACTATGTTTATGAATTTAGTTCAGTTCATTTTGATCAAACGTTATGGATGGCTAGAACTTCATTATAAAGAGTCAATTAATTTATTGTTTTTTAGTTATGGTCATTATAAAATATTCTATATCATATTTTTCTTTGTTAATATGCTCTAAAAATTCTTGAAGAGAAATTACTCTTTTCCTATTTCCGATCACAGCAAATTAAATATTTTCATTCATTAACTTTTAATTCATTATTAATTATATTTATATATTAAAATAGTCATTATTCCTTCAATTAAGATATAAATTCCAAAGAAAATTTTTTGATCGATAATTACTTTTATATAATAAACATTTATTATCAATACTTACTTTTTTAATCTATGGTATAATTAATTCAACATTTACAAACTTAATTATTTCTAATTCTATGTAAAATTCTTTAGGTGCTTCTTTTATTTGGTCTGATAAGATACATATAAATGTAATCTTTAATGTATTATCATACAAAGGTACAGCAATTGGATATTTTCCTTTTACTTTTACATATTTGAGTGTATCTTTAAAAAATCGATGTGCAGATGAAAATAGACTTGAATTTATTATAAATGTTGCAAAAAAGTCCTTATTTTCAAATCTTACTGGGGTTTGAATTTTTATTGTATCTGGATCTAAAATATCGATCAATCTAACTGATAGATCAAAAATAAATTTATCTTTTTCTGTATAACCTGTCTTTTTTAAGTATAGTCCTAAATCTTTTAGAATATCTTCATTAATGCCATATGTTTCATATGATAAAAAATCCTTTAGATAAATCTCATATTTTTCTAATTCCTTTAGGAGAAAAGAGAACACCTTTTTTCTTTTACTTACGGAGTATAAAATAAACTGTTTTCCATTACATATAACAAAGTAAGTTGCATTTATCTCTTTATTTATAGCATAAGAAAAGGCTTGATCGAAATATTTGTCTTCATCTATATTACATTTCATACTTTTTGCCTCTAAGATCCATTTTTCCTTATTTTTAGCTATCATTAAATAATCTGGCATATAGTTATTCCTTTGTTTTTTAGATCCAACAATTATATCTGGTTTTTTTAATCTATATTCCCTCATTACATTTTTCTTTAGACTATTATATCCTAGAGCATTAATTAAGGGATTAATTATTTCCTCTCTTACTGTAGTCTCATTTAAATCATCATTTATTTCTGATAAATCTTGAATTTTTAATACTAATTCTCTATCCATTTTTTTCAAATCCTTCTAACTTCTTGCAGCTCCATCAACAGATAAAATCACTCCTGTTATATAATTTGCCATATCACTTCCTAAAAATAAAAAGGCATTTGCGATATCACGTGGTTCTCCTATTCTACCAAGAGGAATGGTTTTTATTAGCGGTTCTATCATTTCTTTTGGCAGTTTTGCTACCATGTCTGTATTAGTTATTCCTGGTGCAACAGCATTTACTCTAATATTAAATGGTGCTAACTCTCTTGCTAATGACTTAGTAAGTCCATTTACAGCAAATTTACTAGTTGGATAACCTACTCCTGATGGTTGACCATAAATACTTACCATAGAGGAAGTATTTAATATCACTCCCCCTTTATTTTTTTTCATATATGGAGTTACTGTCTTAATTGTATTGAACATGGCCTTTACATTTAAGTCCATGATTTTAGTAAATTCTTCTGTTGTTGTATCTTCTATTTTTTTGTTAGCAGATATCCCTGCATTATTTACTAAAATATCAATATGACCATATTTATTTATTATTTTTTCTATTACCTTTGCAATTTCTTCTTCATTCATTAAATCAGGATAAAATCCATCTACTTCTATATTTTCTTTCTTTAGTTTTTGTATACTTTGGTCAACGGTTTCTTTCCTTGAACCAAAAAGAATTACATTTGCTTTATTTTCCTTAAATACTTTAACCGTTTCTAATCCAATTCCTCTTGTTCCTCCAGTTATAACTGCTACTTTATTTTCTAACATAGTATTCTCCTCTTCTCTATAATTAATAAATCATTTTTTTTATTATAGCATATATTCATTATTAATATAAAATCCCATTTTTTTTATTAATGTTTGGATAATATATTTATTTCTACGATAGATTTTGTTATTTGAATTATTTTTAATGGCTAATATATAGTAAGTTAAGTACTATAATAAATATCTTATTTTTTTGATAAGAACTATTTCTTACTTTAATTTACTATATAAATATAGCCTATTAGATATTAGCAAACCTTTCGATTTAATTAAATTTTTCTTTCTATAAAAATAATAAAAACCCTTTTGGGCTTTTATCACTTATTTATTATTTTAATTTTTTTCTTTTTGATGTAAAATGAATCATTACTAAACCAATAGATATAGTTAACACTCCAATTACATAATTGACAATAGAATTTCTTGCACTTGTATTAGGGACTTCTATTATCATTGGTTTTTTCTCATAAGAAATTTGACTTTGATTATTATTATCTGTTATCGGAGTATTTACTCCAAAATTATTATCTATATTAGGCTTATTCTGATCACCTGATGTATTATTATCTTCATTTGGCTTATTAGTATTATTTTCACTATCATCTGGTTTATTGATATCATTGTCTACTCCAGGCTTATTAGTATTATTTTCACTATCATCTGGTTTATTAGTATCATCGTCTACTCCAGGTTTATCTGTATTTCCTGGATTATTATTTTTTTCTATCCAGTTAACTGTTGCAACTGCTGTTCCTTTATTACCGAATTGATCAACATATT
>CANRVH010000062.1 GCA_947643225.1 uncultured Clostridia bacterium | reverse complement strand
ATCCAGTTAACTGTTGCAACTGCTGTTCCTTTATTACCGAATTGATCAACATATTCAAATGTAAAGCTACCATTTTCTTTAAATGTATAAGTATTTTTTCCTTCATTATTAGTAATTGTGATGTTTCCATTTGAACTAGTTAGAGTAGCTACTACTTCTTTATCTGTTTTTGTTGTAATACTATACTTAATTTGAGTGGTTATAGTTTCTCTTTTGGTTGAGTCTTCATAAAGATTAAACATTCTAGCAGCAATAAATGATCCTCCTCCGCCTGATGATGTTCTTACTCCAACAATTTTGATATACTGTACTTTCATCGGATTATTGAAGTCAACTGTTTTGATTTCATCGTTGTTTGCCCATGTTACTTTTCCTAGTTCTTGGTAATTTACTCCATCTAGACTTCCTAGTATTTTTCCTTCTAGTATTTTTCCATTTCCTCCTCCTGCTGGTACATAGTCTAGTGCTGATAGATGAATTGGATTATCTACTTTTATGGTTATATATTTGTCTTGATCGCTTCCATTCCATGCTGAATGCCAATTTGTATTGTAGTTTCCGTCTATTGCATTTTTGGCATGTCTTCCTTGTCCTGTTGCTTCTGTTGAGACATTTTCTATTGATAAGTGAGATATTGATACATATTTTTTCTTCTCATCAATGATATCTTTGGTGTAGTCTAATATTACTGAATCACTTTGCATATATACTCCTGTTTTTCCGATTCTTACTTCTACACTCTTATCTCCTGTTAAGTCTGGTTCACTATCTTTAAATGATGTCCATCCTTCGTTGTTTGCGGTTCTTGTTTTTTTCTTACTAACCATTCTCCATTCCATCACTTCTGTTGCTCCGATTACTTTGTTTTCTAAATCATTATTGTATATTGTTGTTGGTGTTGCTTGTTCTTTTATATCGATTTGATATAGATTTTCTTCATCATAGTTTACTCCTACAATGTGAACATAGATATCGTTTTCTGCTGTGATGCTATCTAATTCTTTTTGACTTAAGCTTAGTTTATGTTCTTCGTCTGCTGTAAATGATACTTCTTTCCATGTTTTCTTTCCATCTAAACTATAATCCCATCTTACTCCATTTCCATCAAAACGGTTTGCTAGTACTATTTTTCCTGCATTTTCTCCATCAAATGAGAATGTTGCTATTGAATTGTCTGCGATTCCTAGTAAGTAGTTTGCTTCTGTTCTAGTTAGTGATGGTTGATAAACATAGTATTGATCTGTTGTATTGTTTGGTACCTCACTTGCTTCTACTAATATTCTTGTTTGTAGTAGTGTAAATTTGTATGCATTTTCTATACTTGTTAGTTTTGGTTTGATTAAATTTGATAATTGATACATTGGTAGTGGGAAGTATTTTAGTTTTTCTGTTAATTCTTTTGCTAAATTGTAATAATCGTCTTCTGTTTTATTTTCGCTTTCATTATAAACTTGAATTAATTCATACCATGCATCAATATTTAGTGGTTGGATTTCTAGTGCTTTTCTATAGATTTCTTCTTGTTTTTTTGGATTTCCTTTATAACTTTGTCCTAGTAATACCATTTCTTTACTTTTTTCATAGGTTGGATAGTCGTTTAATACTTCTTGGGCTAAGGCCATATAGACTACTTGGTATGAGCCTTTTGTATAACTGGCATTTCCCCAGCCCATTAGCATTCTTTCTCCTTTTTCTGATTTTGTCCATCCGCTTACATCGTTATCGATTCCCCAGTATCCTTTTCCATTTGCATCTTTTGTATAATATACAATGGCTGCATGGCCTGGCTGACCGATTACTGCTGCTGGTATTCCATGTACTGCTCTAATGTTTGATCCTGTTTTTGATATTCCTCCACATACTGCTCCTGTTCCAAATTCATTTCTGAAGTTCATCCATACTTTGTATAGTCCTTGTCTATATGTTACATGATATTTACTGAATATTCCTCCGAATTTTTGATCCCAATAGTCTTTTCTTGCTGGATCATGAAATTCTTCTTTTCCATAGTTTGGCCATACATATGCCATATATGGATGGGGTGTTAGATAACTCCATACTTGATTTGGATGAGCATTGATTTGTTGTTGTGTATATTCATTTAACCATAATATTTCTTCGTCATCGATATGGTTATTTAATACGAATCTCATCTCTTCTACACTATATTCTTCAAACCATTTTGTGATATCTATATTTTTTTCTTCTGATACTATGAAGTTTCCATTTTTATGCATTTGTTTATAGATGGCATATCTTTCTACTGCATTAGATTGGTTTTCTGGTTGACTTGATTGCATCCATAATCCTACTAGTTTTGAGTGAGTTAATGATAGGGTTATTGCCATTTTCTTATATAGATCTCCTAAGTTGTTTCCATATTTTGTTGTTTCTTGATTTTCAAAGTCTGTTTTATAGTTTTTATATAATTCTGATAGTACTTTGATTGAGTTAAAATAGCTTCCTTCTGGCTTTCCTCCGATGATATATAGTCTTAGGTTTTCTACATCGTTCATTAACCATGATATTGCTTCTTTGTTTTCTTCACTATATTTTACGAATGATTGTAATAGGTCATATCCTACACTGTTTACGAATTCTCTTTGTAGAATTGTTAATTCATTGCTTGTTAATTGTTCTTCGATGTTTTTACTTTTTATGATTTGATCATATTCTTCTACTGTTTTAATGAAATCTACTGGATTTGTATCTTCTTGATAATCTTCTTTGATTAGTTTGGCATCTGCATATACTGCATGATCTGCTGTATTATTTCTATTTTGATGGGCATATAGTTTTAGATATTTTGCTCCTTTTATATCTATTTTTACGAATTTTGCATTGCTTGTTCCTTTTAGTACTTCTGGTTTTTCTTCTGTTTTTAGTTGCCAATTCTCTCCATCTGTTGATGTATAGATTGCAAATTTTACTCCGTCTCCGTTTTCTCCTCTACTTTCATCTACTCCCATATATGTTGTAAAATAGTCGTAGTTATATTTACTGATGTCATAAATTACTGTTGATGGAGCATGGGCTGATATTCCTTTCATGAATGATTTCTTTTTTCCTTCTATATTTACTGTAATTAATCCATTGTTATATTTTGTTTCATAGTTTTGATCTAGTTGAATTGTTCCCCATCCTACTGTTGTTTTATCTTTTTGATATTCTATATCTGATAAATAA
>CANRVH010000061.1 GCA_947643225.1 uncultured Clostridia bacterium | reverse complement strand
TTTTAGGATAACATAGTTTTTACAAATTTAAAATAGTTATCGAACAGGTCTATTAGATTGTGGAAGGCTTGCCCCCTCTGCAAAAAATAGACAACCTTGGTATTTTGTAATTGTTGAAAATAATACTAAAGATAAAATAGCAGATATGATGATTGATTATACAATAAATAGTGATGATACTATTGAAAGAAAAAACCTAGGTTGTGCAAGTAGTGTTAATCCCACAGCTAATATAATAAAACAAGCTCCTATATTAGTTTTAATATTTAGAGAAAAAAATGACAATTGGATTGTAGGTGATAATTTATCAATAGGAGCTTGTGTTGAAAATATGTGTTTAAGGGCTACTGATTTAGGAATAGGATCTTTATGGATAAGAGATACAGTATATGTAGCAGATGAAGTAGCAAGAATGCTTGGTCATAAAGATATGGAGTTAAATTGTGCTTTAGCACTTGGATATGCAAGTCAATCGCTTAAACAAAGACCTAGAAAAGAATTAAAAGATATTATGGAGTGGTATGATGAACAATAAAATATTAGAATTTTATAAGCAAACAAGTCTATATACTGATTTGGGATTATATAAAGATTTTGCTAAAAAATTAACTAATGATATAGATGAATTATGTGTGCTTCAAAGAATGCAAATAATTCATCCTATTGCATATAGTAATCCAGATATAAGAAAACAAAGTAAATGTTTTTGGGGAGATATGACAAAAGTTCCAATAATAAGATTGGACTATGAAGATGATTTATTTCCTACAGCTTCAAGTATGTTGCATGAATTATTAAGAAAAGATAGCAATTATTGCAATGAAAGAAATGCAGAAGATAAAATACATGTTACTTGTAGAGGACAAGCAATATTATTAGCAAGTATATTAAAAGCAAAGGGATATTCTGCAAGAGTGAGAAGTGGCTTTGCTCCATATATTAAATATGATGGTATAGCATATGATCACTGGATTACTGAATATTATGATGAAAACAAAAAGAGATGGGTTTTAGTGGATGCTGATGAACATTGTCCTGATCACGAAATGGGATTTGATTTAAATGATATACCTAGGGATAAATTTATATTTGGTGCGGAGGCATATTTAGGAATGAGAAATAATAAATATAAAACCGAAGAAATATATTATGCTTCTGATCCTGCTACTTTAGGTTTAAAAGCAAGTATTCGTGGACTATTTTATGATTTTCATTCTATTATGAATGATGAAATAATATTTTTACATTTGCCTAAATACATTCAAGGTAAAAATTTCGAATTGAGTGAAGATGAGTATAAAGAATTAGATGAACTAGTTATGTTAATGTTAAATGTCGATTCTAATTTTGAAAAATTGTTAGATATATGGAATAGTAAAGCAAAATTTAGAATTATGTCTGGTGCATTAAACGACTAAATCGTTTGTTAAAATCACAAAATAGTGTTATACTATAGTCAGTTAATAAATTATTACTGACTATTTATTTTGCTCTTGGAGTTGTTGTACGTCCTCCCGAAGGGCACCATTGACGAATCTGTTCGAACTATTCGAACTTTGATATATAGAATCAATCGAAAGATTGGTTTTTTTCTGTTTTTGGAAAGAAATCATAGGAAAGGTTGGTGTCTATGATTAATGTAATCAAAAAAGAAATTGATATGGAGGAATCTTTAAAGAAACGATTAGAGATAATATGTGATTTTTGTAATACTACTCCAACTATTATAAATGGTAGTATAAGAAAGATTGATAAGACTAACCTAGTGTATACCAAATGACACACAATAATAAAATCTATGATTTACTTTATTTTAAAGGAATTATTGAAGATTATAATATAAAATTAGAATCTATAAAAAATGAAAAAGTAGATGATGAAAACTTAAAAATAGTTGTATCAGTAATAAAATAAATAAAATTAGTTGTGTTCTTAAAAGTTATTGATATAAATATTTATAAATAATAAAAATGATTAAATTAGTTTTGAATAAGTTGCAGAGGTATGAGTAAAATCATATCTTTTTAATTTGTATAAATTTAAAGATTGGAGGTTTGATATATGAATTTAAATTATGCAATATTTAGAAGTGAGCCTCTTTATACTTTAAATGATTTAGCACAGATAGGATCACACAATAAAAGAGATAAAAAATCTTATAATTCTAATCCTGATATTAAGGTAGAATTGAGTAAAAATAATATAGAATTAGTACCCTTAACCGAAAAATATGTTAAGTGTTTTAAAATGCTTGTAAAAGATTATGAAAAGGAACACAATGAGAGAATGAAAACTGAGAGAGATGATAGAAAAAGAACTTTTAATCAAATGCTAGATAAGTCTAAAAATATTGTTGCTGATGAATTATTATTTACTGCTACAAATGAGTTTTTTAAGAATATGACTAGAGAGGATATACTTGACTGGGCTAATACTTGTATGAAGTTTGTTTATGAGGATTTAGGTTACGCCAAAGACCAAGTTCTTCATAGTGTTATTCATTTAGATGAAAAAACACCACATATACATTGTGTTGTTGTACCACTTGTTAAAAAGTTAGATAAAAGAACTAATACAGAAAGATATACTATTTTTAAAAAGCAATATATTAGAGATAAAATACACTTATCTGAATTACAGGATAAATATCATGAACGATTAACTGACAAAGGTTACGATTTAGAAAGAGGAATCAAAGGTAGTGATAGAAAGCATATTAAAATTAAAGATTATAAAAAGATAAATAGAAAACTAGAACAAAATTTAAATGTCAGAAATGATAGACTTAATAAATTTATGAATGGGTTTGATAAGCAAATGGAAACTACTAAAACTATTCCTTTTGATAAAAAACATATTGTAGTAGAAAAAGAAACTTTTGATACTATGCATAAAGTCATAAATGAATCTAAAAAAGCTATGGAATTACAACCTAAAATAAATGAAGTATTTAATGAGATAAATAATTATGTTGATAGTTATAACTCGTTGGAAAAAGATGATCAAAAATATCAAAGGGAGATAAAATCATTAAAAACTAGAAATAGTAATCTATTACAAGAAAATAATAAATTAAAAACTTATATAAACACGATTTTAGAGGTTATAAAGAAGTTTTTTAGAAAACTATTACAAATTGGTAATGAACCTACAAAAGAAGTTGCTACAACTGAAATTAAAGACTATTATGATAATCAAGATTTTAATTCTAATGACATTTATGAAATAGCAGAAAATACCACCAAAGAAGATGAATTATTTGATTATGCAGATATTCCTAGCTATTTAAAAACAAACAATAAAAATTCTAATGAGAAAGATAAAGGTGATTTTGAAATGAGTTTGTAGTCATCTATATTAAAAAATATCAAATTTTGTTATAATAGACCTGTTCGATAACTATTTTAAATTTGTAAAAACTATGTTATCCTAA
>CANRVH010000060.1 GCA_947643225.1 uncultured Clostridia bacterium | reverse complement strand
AATATGTGGCATTTATAACTATGAATTAAACTAGTTATCGAACAGGTCTAATATATCTTCTACAATTTTTCTTGATACTTTTTCTTTAGTATAACCTCTAATGCTTCTTCTTTCCTCAATAGATTTTAGAGTTTCCACCTTTACACCTCATTCCTATATTAATCTATTTTACATTCTCTAAGAGAATAATGATAATCTTCTTTACAACCTGTTTTTACTAATTTAAAATTATGGCTTTCATAAATATCATTTAGTTTCTGATTTGTACTTAAACAATCTAATCTTAAGTACTCTTTATTATTTGCTTTAGCAAGATCTTTGCAAATATCAAAGACTATGTTGCCAATTTCTTTATTTCCAACTCTTGTAACCAATTTATAAATGTAATATGCTTTTGTCTTATTGTCATCCCAATATTTGCTATCAGTTGATAACTCGAAACCTGCAACAATTTTATTATTCCTTTCTAATATAAAATAATCTCCTTTGCAAATAACTTCTTCAAACTCACTTTTTGGATGATGTTCTAAATATTTTCCCCATTGTTTAATTTCTTTTTCTCTAAACCATTGCATTCTTTCCGAATAAACTTCTAATATTTTATCTATTTCATTTAGTTCTGCTTTTTTTAAATTTATATTTTGCTTTTGAAGCAAATTTTTACAATCCATACTAAGTATATAATTCATTTTTTCACCACCAATAATTACACATTTATTATACACTATTAATTTAATTATTCAAAGTTTGATTTTGAATAATTCACACGTTCATTGATTATGTCAATGTACAAGTGTGTTTACTAAATTGACACCATTTAGTATTTAAGGACTACGATTTTAAAAATAATCGTAATCCTTTTCTTCGGTATAATTTGTTAATTCTATCTCTTTTGATGTGTCTATAACAATATCACTAATATCAGATTCACTATAAAAATGATTATCATAACATTCTTTTAATTGCTCACTAACTAAATCTTTTTCTTTATCAGTACCAATAGATAATATTTTCTTAAATATACCTTTTAGTAATTGAAGCAAATTGGAAATAAAACTTTTTAAAGAATTATATTTGATATTTACTTCTTCAAGTTCTTTCTTTAAATATTTTATTTCATTATCTTTTTCATCATTAACTGCTAAAAATGCTTTGTAGTATTTAATTTCTTTTTCTAACTCTTTATAAAGTCCTTCACTTTTAGCAACCCTATTAACAGCTTCATTTGCTTGTTTTAAATAATTCATTAGTTCTAAATAGGTATCATAATCAAATACTATTTTCTTATTTAAAATCCCTTTGGTTTTACTCTCCATTTTACTAATAAGTGTTCTATATTTACGATTAAGTTCCCATTTAGCATTATCTAAATCCTTATTGAATATTCTTGTCACTTGTTTTAGTTGTCTTGGACTAAGGTTTTTTACACCTGTATTTTTTTGTCCTCTTTCCAATTTAAACCCATTCTTATTTAATCGATTACAATATTTATCTTGTAACTCACTTAAATGAATACTATTTTTGATATATGCCTTTTTAGAAATAGAATATCTCTCTTTATTAACTCGTTTATTAAACTTTTTAACAAGTGGTACTACAACTAAATGAATATGAGGAGTTTTCTCATCCATGTGTAGTGTTGCATGAATGACTTGTTCTTTTTTATAACCCATATCCTCATAAACAAAATCTAATACAGTATTTGCCCATTTCATTAATTCTTCTTTAGATAAACTATCAAAGAATATCTTATCACTTGTAAAAAGTATTTCATCTGCAACAACACTTTTAGAATCATTTACCATTTGATAAAAACTTTTCTTTCTATCAGATCTAGCATTTTTCATTCTTTCGTTAAATTCTAAACGATAATCTTTTGTTATTTCATAAAATTTATCAATGTATCTCTTGTCACACTTAATAAGTTCAATATTTTTATGACTATCTTCTATTCTAATATCAGGATTTGTTTTATAAGATTCTTTTTCTCTTTTGTTGTGTTTACCTCTATTAGTCAAATCACTTAATGA
Organism: uncultured Clostridia bacterium; assembly: GCA_947643225.1. Classification (GTDB taxonomy): domain Bacteria; phylum Bacillota_I; class Bacilli_A; order RF39; family UBA660; genus UBA2730. The sequence continues at coordinate 1,463 of CANRVH010000060.1, read as the reverse complement.
TTTGACACCTTCACACCTAAATATAGCATAACTCATTAGAAGCCTCCTTTGTCTTACCAATACGACTTAGGACTGCACTTTCCATATCTAGGGTAATAACACCTAATCTTAATGTTTTATCATCATATCTTTTTGAGTCAGATAAAACGATTAATCTTAATACTTTCTCATAATCTCCATTGGGAATAAATCCTACATCTTCAAGTTGTTCATCTGCTTCTATTTCATAATAGTTTAACTTACAATTATCTGTAATTGTAGATTTTAGTTTTTCAAAATAGTTATAGGCTTCTTCATGTGTTTTACCTTCATGATTCATTGGTATTTTACTACCATCTTCATCACTAAATAAACTGTAATTTAAAGGAATACCATATTCATTATGATTATTTACTAGAGAACATAAGAAATCCTCTCTAAAATTGATATTGGCTATTTCTAGATTACTATTCACTACTTGTAATTCTAAATTATCAATATAAGTAGCAATCAGTTTTTGTGCTTTTTCTCTAGTTAAATCTTGAACACAATTATATAAACCTAAAACAAATTCTTCTGGTCTTATATAAATATCTAAATGTTGTTTATCCTCTAATATCAATAAATCATCAACTGTGAAGTTTAATGATTCGTATTGCTTTTGTTCTTGCCATTTCTTTAATAAATCCTGTTTTTGATATTCAATATGATTAAATTCTTTTTCAAATTCATTTTCTTTAACAATACCTTTTATATAAACTGTTTTAATTCTATCTAGTTGTTTATCTAATTCTTTAATTTGTTTCTCATAATCAATCTCTTTATTATCTAATTTTGATTTGATAAAAGGGGTATAGTAATTATTCATTAAGTCATCTAATTTAACCAAATCAACAATTTGCATAGCAAGAAGTTCTAATATATCAACTTCTTTGTAGTTTGTTTTACATTTTTTGCATTGATAGTAATAATATTTTTTTCCATTCGGTTTTGTAGTAGCTTTCCCACCTAGAAAACAACCACAATTAAAACATTTTAATTTATTTGTAAAAAGATAAGTTGCTGTCCTTTCATAATGTCTAGCATTTCTTTGTTTTTGCGATTGGCAGTTATTCCATTTTTCTTTTGATACAATAGGTTCTACAACATTTTCATAATAAGTAGGATTCTTTGTCTTTTTACCATTTACAAAATCACCTTTATATAATTCATTAGCAAGTATCTTTTGAATCGTAGAATCATACCAATTTGTTTTTCCTAATACTTTTTCTTGATTATAAATATTAGCAATCGTTTGATGACTTTTACCTTCTAAATATAAGTCAAAAACTCTTATAACAACATCTTTGGTAAGTGGATCAACTACTAACTTTTTATTCTCTCTTTTAAATCCTAAGGGATTTCGATTTGGAATGTGTCCAGCCTTGATAGGCTCTTATTCAAATAGCGTGAATTAATCTAATAAAAAAATTTTGTTTCTTAGA
>CANRVH010000059.1 GCA_947643225.1 uncultured Clostridia bacterium | reverse complement strand
AAAAAATATTATAAGATGTGATACATTAACAGATGGTTCCAATTTATATATTAAAGATAATATAATTTATATACATTGTATTGGAAAAAGTGGTAATATAGACAAATATTTACTAGAAGATATGAATATCGATAAAGAAACTATAGTATTTGATTATGAAAAGACTCCTAACCTAAGTCAAATACATACTACTATAGATAAAGTAGATAATAACTATATTTATTTATCCTCTTTAGAAAAAAATAACAAACTAAAAGAAAAATCAAGAGTAAAATGTTTATTTAAAGATAAAAAATGCAACTATTATTAATATTTAAAAGTATATTACTTAGTACAAACTATACTAGATATAATCTTAATATAAACAAAATATTAATCAGTATAAACATAAAAATAAAAAGATTATATTAATAATCAGATATGCCCTTATTACTACTACTTTAAGTAGTAATATTTCAAATTAAAAGTATTAATTATTGAATAAAAAACAACTCAAATTATAATTGAGTTGTTTATTTTTTTATATATTAGGAATTTGCTTGGTAAATTCAAAAATAAACAATCAGAAAAAATGATACAAAAAAATTCAGCAATTATGTCTGTTTTAAAATAACTAAATTTTTTTAATAATCAACTTCAACAGTAATAGGATTCATTCTAATATTACATTTATTACATATAAATAATTTATTGTTTTTAAAAGTTTCATCAGTCATTTTCTGAAATTCACTTCTAGGAACTAATCTTTCAAATCCACATTTAGTACATTTAAATTTAATCGCCATTTTTAAATTAGGCTTTCTAAATTTTTTTGCCATACTACTCATAAATAAAAACTCCCTCACGAGACTTCAAATATGCATTCCATTAATTCGTCACACTTAGGACAAATAATAGGAATCCTATTAAAAGAAGTCAAAATTAGATTTTTCCACTTAAGCAGATCTCTTTTGAGTCTAGCATTTTCTTTGGAAACTATATAATTAATATTATCACATAATTTATTAGATTTATTATAAAAACCATAACTTCTAATAGATTTAAATCCTTTAGGTAATAAATGTCTAAGAAGTTTGGTGATAAATTCATAAACAGAATTTGTTTCCTTGTGATATTCTTCATTTTTATGATCATTATAATGGAAAGTAACATTAGTTCCATCATAATCAGAAATTCTAGTTTCGGCCATGGCAGGTCTTGAACAGTACCTAGTAAGATATCTGATAAGTTCTTCGATAGATTTGAATTTACAACCATCACATTCTAATTTGTTATTAACATAGAAACCATTTTTGTATTTTAGATACATTTCATTTTTAGTTTCTTTAAATGTATCTTTACCAAAATATTTTTCCATTTTATCTAGAAGTATTTTCATAAATCTTTTAGATAAAGCATCGTAATTAAAGTAATTAAATTTCTTTAAATTAGCATTTTTATCAACAACATATTCTGCGATGATAACATGGATATGAACATTGAAGTTAAGAGGTCTACCAAAGGTATGGAGAAAGGCAAAGAAGCCAGGAGAATATTTAAGATTATATTTGCTAGTTTTTTTCTTTTTGATTTTACCATTAACAATAGAGTATATAGTATCAGAAACGGAGTCAAATAATAAATTAGTAGAAGTTAAAATATTAAAAAACCAATGACAAAGGGAAGATGGAACGGTAAATGTAATATGTCTATGTTTGGCATTAATGCATTTTTCTAATATATGTTGTGTTTTAATTTTCTGGGATTTAATACCACAAGAGGAACAAAGTTTTCCCTTACAAGTATGATGGGAAAAAATGACATCATCACATTTAGGACACACATAAACAGAAGCACCAAGGTTATGATTAGCACAATCAATAAGTTTTTTAACTTCTTCATTAGCATTAGGTCTTAAAATATCTAAAATTTTATGATATTTTGAATAATAACTATCCCAGTGATCTTCAAAAATTTTAGAGATAATACCAGTAGATTTGTAATTGTGATTATTTTCAGTAATGATGAAACCATCATCATCAAATTTAGAGTCATCTGTAATATGATTTTTAGCCCAAATATTAAATTGATTTATATCCATATGTTCCATAATAGGATTATACAAAATTTAAGTTCAAAAGAAAAGGTCCCCATTGGGGACGAATGACAAGTTTACTTTGTCATTTTTTTATATATTAGGAAATTGCGTTTAAATTCTTATTCAATAAAAATGGACTCATTTAAAACGAAGCCCACAATAAAAAGATTAAAGTTGAAATCTTTAATTATCTAAGTCAATAGGTAACATAGTACTACCACAGTATGGACAATTCATCTTGGGAGTACTTTTCTTTTTGGTAAATTTTAAAAATCCCATACATTCATTTACAATAAAATCAGGAACTGGATCCAATTTGTGACATTTTTTACATTTGAAAATATATATTTTTTCATCTTTGCCAAAATAATCTTGAGCTTCTTTTAACATTTTCTTAATTTCTTTATCTTCTTTATTCATGATATACCTCCATTAAGTATAAATACTATTATAATATATCATTGTATTATTACAAATTGGACAATTAATAGGATCATATTCAAAATTAAGGATAATCATTGAACGCCACATATCTAATTTCTTTTGATAATCAGACTTTTCTTTAGAAATTAATTTCTGAACTTCAATAGTAATTTTGGTAGAATTATGATAAGCACCATAAAATCTAATTTGCTTAAAATTATAATCAGGTATATGAATAATTAATCTAGAAATAAATTCAAAGGCATGAACTTTTTCAATAATAATCAAATCATCATTATGCCTTTGATACCAAAAGGTAACAAAAGTTCCATCATAATCAATAATTCTAGATTCAGCCATAACAGGTCTAGAAACATATCTACAGACATACTTAATTAAATCAACATAATATTTATATTTAGAAGGAGGAGCAAAAACATAGAATCCTTCTTTATGTTTGAAATACATATCATTCTTAATTTTTCTAAACTCATTTTTACCAATATCTTCTTCAAGTAAATCTAGTAAAACTTTCATAAATCTTTTTCTGAATGATGGATAAGAAAAGAAATCAACTTTAATAAATTCTTTTGATTTATTGGAAATTCCGCCATCCATTAAAATCATATGTATATGAGGATTAAAGATTAAACTTCTACCAAAAGTGTGAAGGATACAGATATAAGCAGGAATTAATTCTTTTTTCTTATATTTTTCTTTAAACCAACACTTAACAGTAATAGAAGAAGCTTTAAAAAGAAGATTGAATCTTTTTCTATCCTGTCTAAAATAAACTCTTAATTCATTTGGAATAGTAAAAACAACATGTCTGTGTTTACATTTGAACAATTTTGAAAAAATAGAAGTAGAACGTTGATTATTATATTTATTACCACAAGAAGAACACATTCTAGATTTACAAGTATGAGGAACAATTTTTTCTTTTCCACATTCAGGACATTTAAAAACTGTATATCCTAAATCCCAAGATTGACATTTTAACATTCTTTCAACATTTAAAAATACAATATTTCTAATATTAAGATTGGGATAAGCATCTAAAAACTTATTCCACCAATCTTTGAAAATTTGTTTAATAGTAAAAATAACTTTTCTATTTTTAACTTTGTCTTTATATTTAATAAAATCATTATCATTTTCAGTACATAAAATCATAATTACACCACATTAATATTTTACACCAAAAGAAAGCAACCACAAAGTGGTTGGCGAATGAAATTTATTTCATTCATTTTTTATTATGTTTGACCATAAAGGTCAAACAATAAAACCACCTGCTTTGCAGGTGTGAATAGTAAAGAGCGAAGCCCACCAAAAAACACATAAATCTCCTTCTGTTATAATGTAAATGATTTGCCAATCAAATACTGAAACAGGAGGAGATTTATGTGTTAAAATCCAAAACGAAGTCTAAGAATATAGACGAGAGCCAATTGTCCCATACTAGGTATAATTGCTTATATCATATTGTGTTTATCCCAAAATTCAGGAGAAAAGCAATATATGGTAAATTGCGAAGGGACATTGGAATAATTTTAAGACGATTATGTGAATATAAAGAGGTAGAGATAATAGAAGCTCATGCCTGTATTGATCATATTCACATGTTGGTAAAAATACCACCTAAGCTAAGTGTATCACAATTTATGGGATATTTGAAAGGAAAAAGTGCATTAATGATTTTTGAAAATCATGCAAATTTAAAATATAAATATGGCCAGAGGACATTTTGGGCAAGAGGATATTATGTAAGTACAGTTGGATTAAATAAAAATACAATAAAGAAATATATAAGAGAGCAAGAAACGGAAGATATGTTACAAGATAAAAGAAGTGTAAAGGAATACGAGGACCCTTTTAAGGGTTGTTAGAGTGAAAAAGGCGATTGGCAAATCAAAAAGCTCTCATGTGAGAGCTGCCAGTAGTAGGCCTTATAGGCCTCCAAGAAAAACCACTAGTTAAACTAGTGGATTTTTATTATTGTCAAAAGATAAATTTTCTACAATAACTTCACCTGTATCTTTACAGATGAAACAAT
>CANRVH010000058.1 GCA_947643225.1 uncultured Clostridia bacterium | reverse complement strand
TGTTCCCCATCCTACTGTTGTTTTATCTTTTTGATATTCTATATCTGATAAATAAACAAAATTACTATTTTTGGATTTAAAATTTTTTACTCTAATATCAAATGATTTTGTATTAGTTATGTTATTTATTTTTGTATGGTTAAATAATATAGCCATAAATATGATTAATGAACATGTCATTGTAATGAATAATTTTACTCTAATTTTTCTTTTACTTTTCATTTTAATCTCTCCCTTTCTATTTGAAAAGTTTTATTATAGTAATCATTAAACTTCCTAACCTATTTTTATTTTACTTATAACATAGTAAAATTCCAATAAAAAAAAGTGTAAAAAGTTGTATATTTGTTCTTTTTTACACTTTCTTGACATATTGCTTATTTTCGTTGTTCCTTATTTTTTCATATTAACTTTAATTGCTTTAAATCCTAAATCATTTATTTTTTTCATTACTTTTTCTATAATTATTTCTTTTTTTACTTTGATTTGCAAGATATTAGTTACTGAATCAAATTCACTATTCATTATTTCTTTCATACCTGAAAGAGTATTTTCTATTCTATTTATACACCCTTCACATTTTATTCCTTCAATTTTTAACTCTACTTTCATTTTTTCTCCTTCCGAATCTTAATGAGTTTAATACAACTGTTAAACTACTTAATGTCATAGCCATACTTCCAAACATAGGTGTCATCTTTATTCCTAGATTATTAAATAACCCTATAGCAATTGGAATCATACAGATATTATAAATAAAGGCCCAAAATAAATTTTGTTTGATTACTCTATATGCTTGATTACTTATTTTTATTAAGTCTAAAATATTTTTCATGTTATTATTCATCAAAATAACATCTGCAGAATCCATTGCAATATCTGTACCATCATTAACACTAATTCCGACAGTTGCAGTAACCAATGCTGGGGCATCATTAATTCCATCCCCTACCATAATTACTTTTTTGCCTTCAACTATCATTTTTTTGATCTGTTTTGCTTTTTCTGATGGTAAGACATTAGCGACTACTTTTTTTATATCAAGTTCTTTAGCTATTATTTTAGCTGTAGTTTCGTTATCTCCTGTTAACATCATTACTTCAATATTATTTTTATTTAGTCTATTAATAGTTTTCTTTATGTCCATTCTTATCTTATCTCGAACTCCAATAAGCCCAATTAGATGACGATCTTCAACAAGATAAGCTATACTACATCCATTTTGAATTAAATACTCATAGTCTTTTTTATTATGATCTTTTATTTTTAATCTAGATAATATTTTATCATTTCCTAAGTAATATTTTTTATTCTTTACTTTACCATAAATACCTATACCATTTAATATTTTAAAGTCTTTTACTTCTAATTTACTTTTTATTTTAAAGGCTGTACTAATTGGATGCGATGAATTTTTTTCAAGATTAGCAACGATATTGATTAACTCAGTTTCTTTTTTTTGTGAATAGTTAAAAATCTGAAATATACTTAGTCTACCCAAAGTTAAAGTACCTGTTTTATCAAATATGACAGTATCTATCTTTCTTACTTTTTCTAGAACCTCACCATTTCTTAAAAATAATCCTTTTTTAGCACATAATCCATTACTTACAACAACAACTAAGGGTACTGCAAGTCCTAAAGAACAGGGGCAGGCTATAACAAGTACTGTAACCATATGAATTAATGACGTTTCGATTGATTGTCCACAAGATAGTTGGATTATGAACGTTAAGAGTGCAATACTAAGAATAGTTGGAACAAAATAACTACTAATTTTATCCGCTAATTTTTGGATTTTACTTTTCGTATTTGTGGACTCAACAACTATTTTAACAATTTCAGATATTGTTGTTTCTTTTCCAATTTGTTTGGCTCGATATTCAATATATCCATTATAATTTATTGATCCTGCTATTACTTTACTTCCTTTCTCTTTTAATATAGGAATGCTTTCTCCTGTAATAAAACTTTCATTAACATATGTTTTTCCTCTTTCAACAATGCCATCTACTGCAATTTTTGCTCCAGGTTTACAGATTAGTAAATCTTCTTTCTTCACCTCATCAATCGATACTATTTTTTCTTTATTATCCACTTTTAAAATTGCATTTTGGGGAGTAATAGTCACTAGCTTTTTTAAGGCATCTTTCGTTTTATCTTTACTTATATTCTCTATCATTCTTCCTAATTTAACAAAATAGATAACCATACAAGTTGATTCAAAATATAAATTAGATAAATGTTTATCTATTCCGAGTGTAATATTAATATATCCATAAATGCTATAAAGAAAACTAAATAATATACTAAACATTACTAAAGTATCCATGTTGGGGATTTTATGAAGAAGATTTTTTATTCCGTTTTTTAATATGTCATATCCATAATACAAAAAAACTAAAGTTAATAAAAGCATGAATGTTGATAAAATGAAGGGGTATTGATAATTAATAAATGGAATAGTCGGTAAATTTATCATCTGTCCCATAGAAGTATATATCATTAAAAGAAGTAGGAGACCTAAAGCAATTAATTTCGTTCTATCATCAGCATCTGTTTCCTTTGCCTCGATTCCTTTAAATTCACCTTGAGATGTAAATCCTGCTTCTTTAATATAACTCTCTAAGTCTTTCTTCTTTATCTTTTCATATTCAATGGTAACAGTCGATAAGATCAAATTGACATTGACACTTTTAATTCCTTCTTGTTTGCTTAAATATTTTTCTAAACCACTAGAACAGGCACTGCAGGTCATCCCTCCTATTTTTAATACTATTTTTTTCATTCAATCGCCTCTTTTATTTTTTTATTGTTTTTATTTTTAAAACTCTTAGGGCATTTATAATTGCAAGAATTGATACTCCGACATCTGCAAATACAGCTATCCACATACTAGCAAGACCAAAGGCACTTAATAGCAATACTGTGATTTTTACTGAAATAGCAAAAATTATATTTTGTCTAACAATTCTCATTGTTTTTTTAGAGATTTTAATAGAGTTTGAGATTTTTGATGGTTCATCTGTCATAATTACTACATCAGCTGCTTCTAGAGCGGCATCACTTCCTAGACCACCCATTGCTACTCCAATATCAGATAAAGCTAAAACTGGTGCGTCATTAATTCCATCTCCGATAAATACTAATTTTCCATCAGAGGATTTTTGGCTCATTAATTTTTCAACGTAGGAAACTTTATCTTGCGGTAATAGTTCTGCATGATATTCATCTAAATTAAGTTTCTTGGCAACTGAAGCACTAATATCGTTCTGATCCCCTGTTAGCATAATTATTTTTTTGACATGATTCTTTTTTAGTATCTTTATTGCATTATATGAATCATCTTTTATTTTATCAGCGATTAGTATTGATCCAGCATATTGATCATTTATAGCAACGTATACAATTGTTCCTATTTCCTTTTTTATTTGATAATCTATATTATTCTCTTTCATCAATTGTTCATTTCCAACTAAAACTTTTTTGCTATCTACTACTGCTTTAACTCCCTTACCTGTAATTTCTTGTGTTTCTGTGATTAATTTTTCTTGAATTTCTTCTCCATATTCTTGTTTTAGTGAAAGAGATATTGGATGATTGGAAAAGGCTTCAGCATAAGATGCATATTTTAATAGGTCGTTATTGGAATACCCTATAGGTTCTATTTTCTGTACTTTGAATACTCCTTCTGTTAGTGTTCCTGTCTTATCACATACAACGATTTCTGTTTTTGCTAGTGCTTCTAAATAGTTACTTCCTTTTATTAAAACTCCTATTTTGGAAGAGGCTCCTATTCCACCAAAAAATGATAGAGGTATAGAGATTACTAATGCACAGGGGCATGATACAACTAAAAATGATAATGCCCTATATAGCCAATCCGTGAATACTGTGTCTTTAATCATAAGTGGCGGAATTGTTGCGAGTATTACTGCTATTATTACGACTATTGGAGTATAATATTTTGAAAATTTACTAATAAAATTTTCAGATTTAGATTTTCTACTACCTGCATTCTCTACCAAATCTAAAATTTTGCTCACTGTGGATTCATCCCATTCTTTGGTTACTTTGATTTTTAAGATTCCTTCATTATTGATGCAACCACTTAATACTTTATCCTTTACTGTAACCTTTCTTGGAATAGATTCTCCTGTTAGTTTCTGAGTATTAAGGGTAGAGTCTCCTTCCATTATTATTCCATCTAAAGGAACTTTTTCTCCGGGTTTCACTAAGATGATTTCTCCAATATGTACTTCGTCTGGATCAACTTTCAATATTTCAGCTTTACGATATACGTTTGCATAATCTGGTCTGATATCCATAAGATTTGCTATTGATTTTCTGGATTGATCTACAGCATAACTTTGAAATAACTCCCCTATTTGATAAAAGAGCATAACTGCAACGGCTTCAGGATATTCTCCAATACAAAATGCTCCAGTAGTAGCAATTGTCATTAAAAAATTTTCATCAAATACTTTACCTTTAAAAATATTTTTTAGGGCTTTGAAAACAATATCATATCCTATTATGAAATAGGCTATTACATATAAAATATCATTGCATAATTTGCTATCAAACTTAGCAATCGTAGTAACTATCACTAATAGGGTTGTGACTAATATCTTTAATAGTTGTTTACTTCTTTTAGAAATCATGGTGTTATATCTCCTCTAATATTACATCAGGTTCTTCTTTTTTGATGATTTTCCTCATACTTTCTAATGCTTTTTCTCTATTTTCTTCAAAGCATTCGAATGTTAGTCTTTGCATCATAAAATTGACTCTAACATTTTCTATCATATCAATTTTTTGAAAAGCCTCTTCTAATTGATTGGCACAATTTATACAATCTAAATTTTTAATTTTGTATTTATATTTTTTCATAACATTTCCTTCCTTTTTGTCTTTTAGTCTTTATGATTAATGTGAATTAATCCTATTTCAAATAGTTTGACGATATGTTCATCATCTAAAGTGTAGTATACCTCTTTTCCACTTTTTCGACATTTTACAATTCTACTTTTTCTAAGTACTGCAAGTTGATGGGAAATAGATGATTTCGTCATATTTAATACATTTGCTAAATCGCAAACACACATTTCATTTTGATCTAGTGCAAATAAAATTCTACATCTTGTTGTATCTCCTATTAGTTTAAATAGATCTGCTAATCTATTAAATGTATTTTCATTTGGCATTTGTTGTAGAACTTTATTGACCATTTCTTGATGTATGGCATTGCAATCACAAGAAAATTCATTTCTAGACATAAATTTCCTCCTTTCATATCTTATGCTTTTTAATTGAATTGTTTCTCAACTGTTTTTATTATAGTTGAATATATATTCAATTGTCAATAAAAAAAATAATTAATATTGATATGATTAATTATTTGTATTGTATTATTTTTATCTATTTAAGTCTAGCCTATTTTTGCGATGATTAAAATCTTTTTGTAGAGTTACAATAGATGTGAAACAATTCTATATAAAAAAAGTGAGTCAA
>CANRVH010000057.1 GCA_947643225.1 uncultured Clostridia bacterium | reverse complement strand
ACTTAAATTATATTTTTTATATTTTTTTACACTTTTTATCAAAACAACTGATTCCATAAGGGTTTAAGCTCCTTTCTTTTTTGTTTGAAAATAATTATGTAATGCTATTGTAATGCTAATTTTTATTGTTTGTCAATAGGCCATGAGATAATTTTCTTGTCAAGCACCAATGCTGCGCAGCTTCATGCTTGAAATATGAAAGGATGATTGATTATGAATAAAGGTATGATTACAGTGACAGATGAACTTTTATTTGAACTATATATGTTGGACTCATTGTTCATTGAACCTATACGAATTAACCATGAGTATTATTTGGTTAGTAAAGTGATAGAAAAATACAAGTTTGAGTTAGGATTGATAGCTAAGATTCCAAATGAGATGCTAGAGAAACATACCATTGAAGATATAGTGGATGCTTGTTCAAAAAAGGATGAAGAATTTGCATCCCTAACCTCTTTGCTTACTTTTACGCCAAAGGAAATATTAATAATGAATATCTTATTCAGTAAGTTTCTTAATACCAATTCTAAACAAACACCTGAGATAAGTTTTAAGGATATTGAGTTTTATAGGAAAAAGGTTTCTTCTTATAAGAATGTATCAATAAGTGATATTACTGCTGAAAGTTACCGAAACATTATTAATAGTTTAGTTAGTAAGACTTTTTATCTAAAGACATCACCTAAGTTTAGAAAAAGCGAAAGAGATGGATATAGAGGTCATTATAGAGATTATGGAGTCGCTAATAGGGATTTTAGTCAGGATTTGCTTACTATTTACGATCCTTATCTGGTTTCTTCTAATAATCTATCATTTAAATATTCATTAGGGGAATTAGGAGAAGTTATAAAACGAAGTGGTAGATATGAGAATATTGTTCCTGCTAGATGCTATCATTTTAGTCTTAATCAGGCCATATACAATATTGTTGCTTGTGATATTGGAAGACAAATATTCATTATAAGAGGTTTAAGAGCTAGAGCAAAGCCATGTGATTTAAGTCTTTCAAAATATTGTGAGTTTGATATTGGTTTTGAGAAATACTTCGAGATTATGTATGGCAAGTATAAAAAGAATATGGTTCGTCAAAGACTGGCATTTTATAAAACTTTGATAATTATCCTAGATGCTTTTGAAAAAGATGGATTGATTAGTGGTTACAAGTTTTTGGTGGATTATAAAGACTTTATTCGTGGTAAAGGTTCTGATGTAAGAGTTGATGTGTATTAACCTTTACATAAAGTTGTGAGTGAAATTGCATAAAGTGATGAGGTAAAAATAGTGCTTTTGACTAGGAAAATAAAGGACTTTTACTTCTGATATAAAGAGATACTCAAAATATGGAAAGGAATGATTATTTGTGGAGTACGATCAAGAATTAATTAACATACTTTATTCTTGCAAAAAGGCAAAGCAGTTATATGAAGTGGTTGATATTTTGAAGAATGAGTATGTGTTGAGTAAAGATGAGTTAAAGTTATGTAATGAGTGTATACGTGAAATGGAAAGATTTAATACAACTAATCTTAAAAAGAAAGTTACACCTGATACAGTGCTTAGTGAGTATAGTTGTTTAGATATAGATTCCAAAATTAAAGAGTTTGTAGATGATAGAAAATTATCGGAACATATAGAGATGTTTGGAATAGAACGAGGCGATCCTTATTCAACTATCAATATGGATTTATATCTTAGTGGTTGGGCAAAGAGAACAATTCCTAGCATAAATACTGATATTTTCAATGAAGAAATATTTGGAGATGATTCAAGAGAGGTATCTATCTCTACTGTTTCAGAAAAAATAGATGAGTTTTCGTTAGGACTTAAGGATGGATATATTACAACAATAGTTGGTGATGATGGTTATTTTAAAAGTCTATGGGCAATTAATATCGCATATCAAGCGATTAAAGAAGATAAGAATGTTATGTACTTGTCTGTTGGAGTTAATAAAGAATATGTGGCAAAGCGATTGTTAACTAGGCATTCTTGTGAGGAGAGATTTCCGAGAGAATTATCTTATGAGGGTATGCATAATGCAGCTAATGCAAGATATCGTTCTAATGTGGTATTAGACTTTCAAGATATGCTTTCAAAAAAGATAGTTGTTTTTGATGATGGTGATTTAGGTATTCCGAGTATTGGATCGTTGAAAAGACTGATTATGCAGGCATATAAGCATTTTCTAGAAGAAACTGATTCAGGTATTGATTTAATTATTATTGATGATTTAACCTATTTATCTTATTACAATGGTAAAAGAATTACAGGAGATAGGAAAACAGTCATCAATGAATACTATCGCTTTTTAAAAGATAATTCTAATGATTTATTGAGTACAGGTCATACATGTAGTATTTTATGTACTCATAAAGATGTAGATGATGGAATTACAGCTGCGAAAAATAATGGCAATTATCAATTGGCAATGATACCAAAGCCAATAGTATTCTGTTCTGATAATATTTTAACAATTTATGGTTCTGTTTTGAACAGTCAAACAAAAGCAAAACTTAAAGTAATAAAGTCTGTCTATGGTGAAGTTATGGATACTGCACGAACAGTTGCTATTGACTATCCTAGGTGGTATATGTCTAGTGATGCAAAAAGCATTTCAGAAAATAAGTATTTGAAAGAACTTAATGATTATAAAATTAAATCATTGGAATCTATTGTAGATAAATTGACTGAAGAACGAGAAAGCCGAGAGAAACTATTAGACCAATATAGAAAACATGAGCATAAGGATGATGGATTAGGCTCTATTGATTATATTCCTCCATCTTGTGAAGGCATAGTTACTGAAGAGGAGGCCTTGAAGTTACGTTATGAACTTGATAAAAACTATGATGAAACACCAACTGATAGATCTAATGGTGGTTCTATGTGTAGTTAATGAAAATTAATATAAATAGGTTGACTTTAAAAATTATTTAAGTGATATATGTAAAGAATTTTAACTGGTTTTAGCTGGTTAACACTCAAAAATAATCCAATTGGGTTGCTGATAATCATGCAGTAACTGTGAATGAAGAAAGGGTGATATATATGGATTATGTTTTATTTAATAATAAAAGGGATATGGACTATGTGGAGATGAAAGAGTTAATATCTAAGGTGTGGTTAGATGTTGACGATATTATGAGGTTGGCACAATGTGGAAAGCATAGTGCTACTAATATAAGGAATGAAATCGAGGATCAGATAGTAGCAAGTGGTAAGAAAGTTCCGACAGGAGCTCGCAAATGTGTTCCAACGAAGATGGTTCTTGATTATCTTGGACTAGATATAGACTACATTTGTACTATGGCAGAAAGGTTTGCTTAGGAGGTATTATCATGGCTGTTAGACAAGTTAATGAAAAGGAATGGACTAAGGATGGTCGTAAATGGATATACGAGGTAAGATACAAAGATTTATTTGGTAAATCTCAATATAAAGGTTCAAAGAAGTTTCATACGAGAAAAGAAGCTTTAAAAGAAGAAAGAAAATTTCTTGATTCTTTAGATACCAGTGTTGCAGTAGCTGATATGACATTTAAGGAATTGTGTGATAAGCATTTTAATTATCAACGAGATAAGGTAAAAGTTACTACACTAAGGAACTATAACAAACGACGTCAACATTTAGAAATGTTTGATAATATTAAGTTAAGTCAATTAAAGATAGAGCATTTTGAGGCGTGGAAAGATAAGATTAATGAACTAGGACTAGAAACTACTACGAAGAATGATTTATATAAATATCTTAAGTGTATTCTTAACTATGGTTCTAAGTGGTATAACTACAATTTTACCAGTCTATATAATAAGATGACTAATTTTAACAATCCTAATGAGAGACCAAAAGAGATGAAATTTTGGACTAAAGAAGAGTTTGACAAGTTTATCGCTGTTGAAACTGATCTTCGATTTAAAGCAGCTTTTGAAACACTATATTACTGCGGATTACGTTCTGGTGAACTTAGAGGGCTTACTTGGGATGATATAGATTTTGACAACAAAGAATTATCAGTTAATAAGAATATTACAGTTAATTTGGATGGTAAAAAGTATGTAGTAACAACTCCTAAGACAAATAGTAGTTATAGGACTATACCAATGCCAGATATACTTGTGGATGATTTGAGTAAGTTAAGACAAATGCAAGATAACTATTATGAGTTTAATGATGAATGGTATGTATTTGGTTCTTATGAACCTTTAGGGAAGTCCAGATTAAGAGAAAGAAAGAATAAAGATTGTAAGTTAGCAGGAGTTAAGCAGATCAGAATTCACGATTTTAGACATAGTTGTGCTTCGTTACTTATCAATAATGGTGCTAATATAACTATGGTTGCTAAGTATTTGGGACATACTAAAATTGATGAAACTTTAAACACTTATTCACATATGTTTAAGAATAAGTTAGATGATATAGTTGGGACAATAAATCGTCTAAATAATAAGTAGTTTTAGTATTCTACATTATTTATTGGTTTCTGAATATACTATTAAAGTAAGATGAACTTACTAGTTATCTTACAAAACTATTTTTGCCCGAGGTAATTGACATTTTAGGTAAAATATAGTATATTATTATTGCATTTAAAGAAGTGCATTAATAAGTAAATGTTAATCGCTTCCGGGTGGTGCGAGCTATAAATGATCCCGGTCGAGAAATGTTAATCGCTTCCAGGTGGTGCGAGCTATAAGTGATCCTGGTTGTAAATGTTGAAATTATTTTTCTAGAAAATATGGACTTTTTCATCATATTGTGATATATTAATCACACATAAGTGATTATGTTATGCAATTTTGCATATAATAATAATGCTACTTAGTAGCAATAAAAAGCGAGTGAATCCAGCTCTGAGTGGAAATTAAAAAAGTGGTGAAACCAGCCGGAAATGGTAATTAAAAAAGTGGTGATTCCAGCCGTTATATGGAAATTGAAAAAGTGGATTAGAGAGCTTACTCTAATCTTTTATTTTTACATAAAATAGTATATAATTGATTTAGGTGATGTATCTTGATTAGAAATTTCAAAATAGTAAAAGTAGATTATAAGTATTGTGACTATTTAAGACAATTTGATAATAAAGTATCTTATAATGCAGGATCTAAAGAAATGAGACCATTTATAGGAATATTGTTTGTAGTAAATGGATGTGAATATTTTGCACCATTATCAAGTCCTAAAGCGAAACATATACATATGAAGAATAATGTAGATATCGTAAAAATAGATAATGGAAGATATGGTGTTGTTAACTTTAATAATATGATTCCAGTTACTGCTAGCAACTATGAATTATTTGATTTAAATGCAATTCCTAGAGATACATATGAATTAAAGTGGCAAAATTTATTAAAGTCTCAATTGCTATGGTTAAACAAAAATATTAAAGATGTAAAGGGTAAAGCATTTAAACTATATGAAATGTATAAGAATGGCAGATTAGATGAAAGGATTAAGTCTAGATGTTGTAATTTTATTTTATTAGAAGAGAAATGTAATGAATATAATGCAAAATAGATAGTTAGATAATGGTGATAATTGGTATCTGATTTTAGTCGATATTTTAGTCGACCAAATAGGTAAAAACATATGCTATTTCGTGAAATTAGTCGACATTTCAATTTCAGGGAGCCCTTATGTTTAAAAGGAAAAGCAAGATGGTGGAGTCCTAAATATCAACCCCCTGAAATCCCAGTCGAAAGGCTGGGATACTTTGTTTATAAGGGCTCCAAGCCGTTTCATATATGTATTAGGTACCCAAATAGGTACCCATTTTACTTTAAATTGTCGATAATATTTATTATTTCATTCATTTGATTTTTAAATAGGTGAGAATATGTGTTTAATGTCT
>CANRVH010000056.1 GCA_947643225.1 uncultured Clostridia bacterium | reverse complement strand
TTGACTCACTTTTTTTATATAGAATTGTTTCACATCTATTGTAACTCTACAAAAAAATAATTTAAAAATGGATTTTAGTATTTACTTTTGTTGTTTTATTAGTATATAATTATGATATATAAAAAAGATAGGAGGAAATTTTATATGGATAATGTAGAAAAAGAAGAAAAGCATGAAGAAGAAAAAGATAATACTAAACAAATATTATTATCCGTTTTAGGTGTTGCTATTTTGGTTGTAGCAGTAGTTGGAATTTCATTTGCTGCATTTACTTATAGTAAAACAGGTGAAACAATAAATACAATTACAACAGGAACTGTTACGATGTCTTATACTGAGTCAGAAAATGGTATTAATATTACTAATGCAGTTCCAATGACCGAGGTTGAAGGAAAAGCCTTAACTGGAGTTGGAAATGTATTTGATTTTACTGTAGATGCCTCTATTACAGGAACTACTAATATAGATTATGAAGTAGTAGCTGTTAAGGATAGTACTAGTACAATTTTAGATAACGATATTAGATTATATTTAGAGTCTAGTACAGATGGAGCAACATATACTCAAGCTTTTGCTCCAGCTGCTTATACTCCATCAACTGCTGTTTCTAATTTAGGTGCTCCAGTTGGTACAATGCAACTTGCTCAAGGAACATTTACTGGTACAGGAAATTCAACTCATTCTACGATGTATTATCGTTTAAGAATGTGGGTAGATTCTAGTTATGTTGTTGATGGTACTCAAAGATTTTATAAAGTTACTGTAAATGTATATGGAAAAGGTAGAGAATAATATTTTTCAAAAATATTAAAAGAATAGTGTAAAGAGCTATTCTTTTTTTTTAAAATGTATTTTAATCGTTCTTTATTTGTAGTAAAATATAGTATAAGGAATAATAAACAGATATGGGGTGATATTATTAGATGCATGAGAGTGTAATAGAAACATCATATGTTTATCATGTTTCTAAAATAGAAAAATTAAAAAATGTATTAAATAGTATCATTAGATTTTTTGTTAATTTACTTTTTATTTTTTTAATAGGTGTTATTCTTGTTACTTTAATTTATAGTGTGTATACTAAAAAGAGCGGTTTGAAAACTTCGGCACCTTTAGTTAGTGCTTATGTTATTATTAGTCCTAGTATGGTTCCTGCTATTAATGTAGCTGATGCTGTTATTGCTTATAAGCCTAATCCAAAAAATTTAAAAAAGGGTGATATTATTACCTTTAGTTCTACAGATGCAAGATATACTGGTCTTACTGTTACTCATAGAGTTTTACAGGTTATTCATGATGAATTTGGGATTCGTAAGTTTAGAACTAAAGGAGATAATAATACTACTGCTGATGATAGTCTTGTCAATAGTGAAAATATTTATGGAAAAGTTATTTTTGTTATTCCGTGGCTTGGATATTTACAAATGTTTCTTACTAAATCATATGGTTGGATTTTACTTGTTGTTTTACCATGTATAGGAATTATTGTTTATGATATTTTGAGGCTTACTAAAACCTTGAAGAAGAGTAAAATTACTAAGGATATTCAATTTAAAGATATTGAAATACTTGAGGAAGAAGATGATGATCAAATTAGGAAATCGCCATCTCCTATTGCAATAGATCATCATCCTGATTTAGAGGAAAAACAAATTGAAGAAGTAAAAAAAGATAGTGATGAAATTGAATTACTTTAATATGAGGAGGAACAAATGAAAAAAAATTTTAAAGTAGTACTTAGTATTTTTGTGTTGCTTATATTGTTGGGCTTACTTTCTTATCTTTTTTTTGCAATATTTAAGGATAAACATCCCTTTATTATTTCAAAATTAGAGGTTTCTTTTTCTGATGTTGATCGTGCTGTTGTTAATGAGGATTTTACTTTATCAAAGGAAGATATTAAACCATATACATTTAGTATTATTAATAAAGAAAAGATAGATACTAAATATAAAGTCATTTTAGTTGATAATAGTGAAAATAAAAATAGTATTGATAGAAGTGATTTAAAATATGAATTAGTTTTAAATGGTTCGGTTATTAATACTGGTCAATTAAGTAAAATTAGAGATAACGTGTTAGATGTTAGGACAATTAGTAAAAATAGTACTAATCGATATCAAGTTAAAATTTGGTTAGATAGTGATCGTCACTTTGAAAATATTACTTATACTTATTCTATAAAAGTAGTATCATAAGGAGGTGCATTAAGATGAAAAAATTATTAATTGAGTATATTAATATTGTAGGATACATCATAACAGGGCTTGTTTTTGCTCTTTCTTGTTTTATTTTATTTGTTAATTTATATCATGGTAAGGAAGTTTCAAATGAATTTGTAAAGTCTGAAGGATATATTGATGTATACACTAAAAATAAAGAAAAAATAGAAAAAATAAAAAATAATGCTTCTTCTTTTAATCCTAATTTTTATAGAGGAGAGGTTGATCAAACTGATTTAATAGCTATTAAATCAAAATTAGATATGTGTGCTTCTAAATATGAACAGACTAAGGCCAATAAGATATTTGTAAAAGAAAAAATTAATATTCAAGATGTATATCAATTGTTAAATTTTTATCAATCTGATATTGTTAATGATTGTGTTACTTTACAAATATATAGTATGAATATTTCTTCTAATTCTGCTAGAGTACAATCTTTTCATTATATGAAACCTTATATTGTAATTAATTCAAAAGTTTTGATGAATGATCTTAGTTATGTTAAAAGAGTTCTGCAAAATAATAGTAGTTATCAGTTTAGTAGTGATTATGATAAAATTAATATTTTTAATATGACGAGAGATAGTTATACTAAAATTGAATCTTCTTATCAAAATTCTATTGATTTAGTCTATACTGTGTCTGAATGGTTTAACCAAATTATAAGGGGGAATGGTTTATGAAAAAAATTGTTAATGGATTACTTTCTTTTTTTAAATATATATTTTTACTCCTTTCTTTTGGTCTTACTTTATTTATTATTTTGAAAATGTATACTAGATTAAATAAATCTTTAACTTCTGCTGTAGTTATTTTTATTCCTTATTTCATATTATTAGTTTTATTTCTTATTAATAGTTTTTTAAAACGTGAGGGAGTTATTAAAAATTTATTTTATAATATGACAGCAACATTAGTTTTCTTTACTAATACTTTTGTTTGTTTAAGGGCTATTTTTGATAAGAATATGTTATTTAATGAAATTCAGAAAATGGGGGTTAATTTTAATTATTTTAATGATTATCTGTCTTTTAATCGAATTATGTTATATGGTCTTATTATTGGAAATATTGTGTTTATGTTTATTCCTACACAGAGTAAGAAAAAAAGTATAATTGATATTGAAGAAGAGCAGATTGCAAAAAAGATAGAAATTGCAGAGGAACACTCACAAAAGATGAATATAGAAAAAGGGCTAAATTGTGATTTGGATCAACAATTTGATCAAGAAGAAGGTCAAGAATTGGATGAGAAATTAGAGCAAAGTGTGATTCATGAAAAGAAAAAAGGAGCAAGCAGACATTTAGATCAAGAGTTTTATCAGGAAAAAGTTCAAAAGATTGACAAAGAATTAGAGCAGAATTTGGCTCAAGAAGAGGAACAAGAAAAGAATGGTGAGAGTGCTCAAGATGGAAAGAAGAATAAAAAAATTGCTGATGATAGGAATCAGGAGTTAAATAAAGAAATGGAAATGAGAGCGGAAATAGATGAAGAATTAATCTAATTGCTCTATTTCTTTTTTTTTGTTATATTAATTTTGGTGATTTTATGGATAAGTTTGACTTTAAGAAAAAGTTTGGACAGAATTTTATTAAGAATGAAATGATCGTAGAAAAAATTGTTGAAGAAAGTGAAATACTAGATGATACTTTAGTAATAGAGGTTGGACCTGGTAGAGGGATTTTAACTAAAGAAATTTGTAAAAAAGCTAAACAGGTTATTAGTTATGAAATTGATCTTGAATTGAAACCTTTTTTAGATAGTCAATTTAGCTCGATAGAAAATATTCAAATTATTTATGACGATTTTTTAAAGCGAGATATCAAGAAAGATATTAGTCAGTATCAATATAAAGAGATATATTTTATTGCAAATGTTCCTTATTATATTACTACTCCTATTCTTATGAAAATGATGAATATCTTAGATGTTAGTAAAATTGTGATGATGGTACAAAAGGAAGTAGGAGAACGATTCTCCGCTCAATGTGGTAGCAAAAGTTATTCTTCTATTAGTGTATATTTAAATTATTTCTTTGATATTAAAAAATTATTTGTAGTAGATCGGTCAGAGTTTGTACCTGTTCCTAATGTAGATAGTATAGTTATCTCTCTTACTAGAAAGAATGAGCTTAAGACACTAAATAATATGGATTTCTTTTTTAAACTTGTTCGGGATAGTTTTCAATTTAAAAGAAAGACGATTAAAAATAATTTAAAGGAATATGATTTGGATAAAGTTTCTAAGATTCTTCTTGGGAATGGTTTATCCCTTAATAGTCGGGCTGAAGAAGTTGATGTTTCTATTTTTGTAGAAATAAGTAATGAATTAAGTTAGGTTTTGTAACTTTTTGTATTAGTAATAAACTTTTTTTCATAGATTTAATTGGAGGGAAGTTTATGAAATTTATGGTTGGGGATGTCGTTACTCGAAAGTCTCATCAACATGATATCTTGTTTAAAATTATTGAGATAGATCATAATAATGTATTTTTAAAGGGAATTGATGTTAGGTTAATTGCAGATAGTTCAATTGATGATTTAGTAAAGGTAGTGGATGAAATTGATTTTTATAAAGAAGATCGACTTCTAATTCAAAAAGCAAAAGATCATTTGAATTTAGATCGGAGTGAGTACTTTTATTTGCCAGGTAAAATTTTGCATATTGACGCGGATAATGATTATTTAGAAAGATGTATTAATTTTTATCGTGATTTAAAAGTAGAAGCTTATGGTCTTAATTTAAAAGAGGGAGATGTCGCTTCTAAAATTAGTGAAAATTTGGCTTTATATAAACCTAATATTTTGGTTATTACAGGACATGACTTTTTTAAAAATAAAACAAATACTTATCAGAATAGTGAGTCTTTTATTAGAGCGGTTAAAAAGGCTAGAGAGTATGAGGCTAGTCAGGACAAATTAATTATTATTGCAGGTGCTTGTCAATCTAATTATGAGGAGTTAATTAAAGCAGGGGCCAATTTTGCTTCTAGTCCTAAGAGGGTAAATATTCATGCCTTAGATCCTGCTATTATTGCTAGTAGTGTTGCTTTAGCAGAAAAGAATAAGTCAATTGATTTGATTCCTCTTTTAGAAAAAACTAAATATGGTTCTGATGGAATGGGTGGAATTATTACTAACGGAACAATGTATGTGGGGTTTCCTAGATGAATGTCGATATAGTTAGAAGTAATATAGAACAAATTAAGGGAAAAAATTATCACTTTAGGTTTAATGGAAATCGTAATCAAGTGGAGGAGTTTAATGGCATAATTAAGGATTGCTATCCAGCTATTTTCATTATAGAAAGTAAAAAAGATATGAAAATTAGATCTTTTTCATATAATGATATTATAACATCTAGTTTAGAGATTGTTGATTTAAAAAAATAATTTTAAACTTGTGTAAAATGTGTTGCATTTTTTGTTTTTATTAGATAGAATGTAATTATAAAGTGAATAAGCTTTATAAGGAGGATAACATATTATGAAAATTACATCTGTAAAAGTACGTAAAATTGAAAAAGAAGGATCTCGTATGAAAGGAATTGCATCTGTTGTTATAGATGATGCTTTTGCTGTTAAAGATATCCGTGTTATTGAAGGAGAAAATGGATTGTTTATTGCTATGCCTAGCCGTAAATATCCAAATGGTGAATACCGTGATGTTGCTCATCCAATTAATGCTGAGACAAGATCAATATTTGAAGATGCAATTATTGAAGAGTATAATAATACTAGTTTAGTTAGTACTGAAGAAGAATAATTGTAATTAAGAGACTATGATAGTCTTTTTTTGTTACTAAAATATATGTCAAAATTTCTTGAAAATGTCAGTAAAATCATTTTGAGAAAATGTCAGT
>CANRVH010000055.1 GCA_947643225.1 uncultured Clostridia bacterium | reverse complement strand
TGTTCCCCATCCTACTGTTGTTTTATCTTTTTGATATTCTATATCTGATAAATAACGATATTTTTCTGTATTATACATCAAGTATCCATATGGTTTATTTTCAATAACTTCTGTTCCTTTAGTTGGTTGTAGCTCAATTCCTAAACCAATTAGAATTGAAGATATTCCTAATAAAATGACTATGAATATCTTTTTTATTTTCATTATAAATTCCCCCTTCTTTTATTGTGCTATATTATATCAAAAAAATTTCTTTTTGTCAACTTTTTTTACTGTCTTATAGAATTATTTTTTTGATAATATCATATTAAATCTTTTTAATAACTTTTAATGCTTATTATAGATAAAACCAAAAATCATGTTTCTCAAACTAGGGAAACACGATTATCTTAAAGCTGATATTTTACTTTAATTTGTTAGTATTAATAATATTAAGTTTTAATCCTTATTTATAATTTCTGATTTACACAAAGATACAAAAGATGGATTACTTTCATTGTTTCCTACTACTACAACCATTCCATATTCGCTTCGTAAAATGGTACCTTGTGCTACTGTTTGACCTCCTGCATTTATATCTACTCCCGTTGTTCCTATTGGAAGATAGGAGCGGATTGCTGCTTCACAATTGGCACTACAATCTGTTGGCAATGGTGTTGGTGCTGGTAAATAGGTAATATTGTTATTATATGTACTACTAGTAATTGTAATTGATGCAATTCTACAAATTGATAAGGCTTCTTCTGGTGTCCCTTGACTATTGATTAATTGAAAGAGACCCGAGTTTGGATTATTATTAGGTCCGGGTAATAATTCTCCTGGTCTACCACTAGCATTATTTCCACTTTCCATTGCTACAATTAGGTTATCATTAGGATATAATGTTATAATCTGTTGAATAATGTTTCTCATTTGATCTACACAGAAACAAACTGCCGAATTGGCATCACTACCAGCTGGACCTGTTGGGCCTGTTGCTCCTGTTGGGCCTGTTGGACCTGTTGGGCCTGTTGCTCCTGTTGGACCTGTTGCTCCTGTTGCTCCTGTTGGGCCTGTTGCTCCTGTTGCTCCTGTTGGTCCTGTTGGGCCATTTGCTGGACCTGTTGGCCCTGTTGGGCCTGTTGGGCCGAAACAAATACAGTTTGATATACATCTTTTTATATATTTATTTTTTAGTTCCTCTATCTCATTTCTATCACAGTTCATTTTATCCTCCTTTATAATATCTTATACATCTATAAATATGATGATAATTATAGCTGTACCTAATCCTAAGCACATTTGGATAATTAAAAAAATTTTTTACGAAATTCCTTTAGATTATTCTTTAACACCTGTAATTTACATATTATAAAAAAGTATGGGGTATATTTTATGCTAAATATCATTTTATATACAAAATGAATTGTATTATATATTTAGTGAGATAAATAAAATTAAAATATTTATAGTATTATTCTAATCGACTATCATTTGTGTTTAAAAATAGTTAAGAATAGTCCTCAAAGGTTACTATATTATTAGTACCCTCCTATTTCTTTATATCATCAGGCTATATTATTTCCTTTTTTGATATTTAACTTTTCTTCCTATTTTTTTGTATTTATTTCCTATTATGTCTCTTTAATCTATTTTTTATTAGAATCTTGCATAAAAAAATATTTAGATCATATTTGTTATTAATTTTTTAGATAACTTATCGATAGAGTATCTAATAAAAATAAATTTAATATGGTTATCTCTATTTTACTTTATCAACATTTTTACAATAATTTTAAAATCTTAAAAATACACCTCCTTTTTATATAAATAACATGCGCTTGTAGTACAATAATCAATTTAACAAATAAAATCTTCTATTTCTTCTGTAATTTTCTTTATTCTATCTTTAAAAATACTATCTTGATATTCAATACTTTTAGTTAAAATATTGTAAATATATTCTCTGTTATTTAATATTAAGTAGTTAAAGAGATTAATGCCTATTATGCTAGGATTTCCTATTACTGCTACTATTATTTTACATCTTAAAAAGGATATCTTTTGTATTACCTTTTATCATCATTAAATAGTATTTCATCAAAACTGGTGCCTATTAATTTATAGTTATATTATCATATATAATTATAATATTTTTATTAGAAAATTATTTTAGGAACGATTTTTACAATCATATAATTCTTTTAACAAAATATAATAGTATTGTAGGTGATTGATATGAAAATAAATAAGACATTAATGGTCGGTATTATGGGAGTTTTTATCTTAATTTGCATTAGTTTTATTTCAATATACTCTTTAAATAAAAAAAGTTCTACTAAAACAAAAAAAATTGAAGCAACTGTACTTGCTGTTTCAGAACGTTCTGTTACAGTTCAGGATAAAAGTAATATTATATATACTTTTAGTTTAAACAATGTTAAAGCAGATATTGGCGATAGTATTTTAATTGAGTATACAGGTTTATTAGATAAGAATAAAGTAGTCCAAAAAAATAATATTATTAATTATACCACTTCCACAGTTTCAATGGATGAAGATGGCGTACCTGTTAATTATTTGGATAATGGAATATTTAAAAATTATTATATTTTAGCTTATGATAAATTAAGTAAACTCACATTGGATGAGAAAATTGGTCAACTTCTTTTAGTTAGATATCCAGATAATCATGCTATTGAAGATTTAAAGAAATATAAATTTGCTGGTTTTGTCTTCTTTGAAAAAGACTTTAAAAACAAAACTGTTAGTGAAGTAAAAAATATGATTAATTCTCTTCAAAAGTCGGCAAATATTCCTCTTTTTACTGCGGTTGATGAAGAGGGAGGAAAGGTTGTTCGTGTTAGTAGCAATCCAAATCTTGCTAATAATCAGTTTAAATCTTCACAAGATTTATATAATTTAGGAGGATTTGACCAAATTACAAACGATACGATTGAAAAAAGCAAGGTATTAAATGGTTTAGGACTTAATTTAAATTTAGCTCCTGTTGTTGATGTTTCTACTAATTCTAGTGATTATATGTATGAAAGAAGTTTTGGAAAAAATACACAGTTAACTTCTGACTATGCAAGAAATGTTATTGAAGCTAGTAAAGGTACTGGAGTATCCTATACATTAAAGCATTTCCCTGGATATGGAAATAATCCTGATACTCATACAGGAAGTGTCATTGATCAAAGAAGTTATGATGATATTTTAAAAAATGATATTCCTCCTTTTAGGGCTGGTATTACTGTAGGGGCTGAGGCAGTTTTAGTTAGTCATAATACCATTACTAATATTGATTCTAGTAATCCAGCATCTCTTTCTACTAGTATACATAATTTACTTAGAAATGAACTCTCTTTTACAGGAATTATTATTACCGATGATTTAGCAATGGGGGCAATTTCCTCTATTCCTAATGCTGTTGTAAAGGCAATTACTGCTGGTAATGATTTAATTATTACAACAGATTATGAAAATGCTTTTAATTCGATTAAAAGTGCTGTTCATGATGGTAGTATTAGTGAAGATTTAATTGATAAACTTGCATTTAGAGTATTAGCATGGAAATATTATAAAGGATTAATGTTTGAACATCAAAAATAATTAAGTATTAAGGATAAATTTAATTAAAATTGAATTTATCTTTTTTGTTTATTTATTTTTTCTTTTCTCTTTCTAGGTTATAAATAATTTATTCCTTTTAATTTTAACTCTATTATAAATTGACAAAATAATTCAGCCAATTTATAATATTCATTATTAAGAAATGAGGTGTTTGTTACCATGAGTGCTATTGATGAGTATGTTGATGTTGATGATAACGATTATTTCATTGATAAAAATGCTATAAAATTGGTTGATTCCAACTATGATGAATTAGATTTTTATAAAAAAATATTATATAAGCATTATTCTAATTGTTTAGTCACAATTATACATCATACTGATTTACTTATTACTAATTTTAAAGATAGTTTAAATTATTTACAGCCTATTTTTTTAGAATATTCATATAGTAAAGACGATTATAGAAAATATAGACAAATTATTAAGGATTTAGAACGACAATTTAAAACATTTGAAAATAGATTTTCCCTATCTACCCCACTATCTAATGAACATTTTTCACAATATTCTCAAAGTGTATTGTGTATTTCAAATCAAATTAAATGTTATATTAATAGATTAATTGATTTATTAAGTCATAGTGATAATCCTACTATTAATAATCAAGTTGCCCTTATCTTTTCAAGAAGCTTACATTTGTGTACACATATTACATATTATACTAGACACTGTAGATTAGATAAGAATTTATTTATACGTCCTCATCATATAATAGAACATTTCTGTAAAAATGATATCATTAGTTATATACTAGGATATGAATATTTAAGTAATCAAATTAAATTTGAAGATGATGCAAGTGAATTATCAGATATATTTAAATCTAGATATTTTAGAAATGAATTTGCTGTTAATGATTATTGTCTTAATCGCCAAAAAAAAGAACAATTCCCGAAAGATATTAAGTTAAAAATTAACAATATTTTACATGATATTAATTGTTTCGATTTACTTACAGAAACAGTTACAGCTAAATCTATTCATAAAAAAGACTTAGAGGAAAAATATATTGAAATTACTAATGGTATTGAACAATATATTTTTGAAATAAAGAATATTATTATTTCCTTTTTGATAAATTTTCATCTTGATGTTACTCCAATATTTTTAGATTATAGTAATTCAAAAATTAGTTTTAAAGATTACCTTTCTAGCATTAATCTGGTACAAAATTTTTATGATCATTTAGACTATCTAAAAAGTTATGATGACTTTGAAGTATTTCTAGAAAAATTAATAGTAATTATGGGGGAAATGGTTTATTCAGATGAATTATTTAGTTATTTACGTTCATATTATAATACTATAAAATCCCTTAATCAAAGAATGAATTTAATTCAGAATTCGGCAGAGGATTTTAAGAAAATATATGATGAACATTTATTCTCAATTGGAGATACTAGTTTTATCGATGATCAAGAATCTAATTATTATAATGAGAATGATTATGGATATTCTGACTATGATGACTATGATAATGGTGGTTATGGTAGATCTAAACACAGAAAATCGTTTAAAAAGAAAAGAAAGTAGTTCTTTTAAACTATTTGAAAAAAATCTAGATTTTTGTCTAGATTTTTCTTATTCATCGTTTAAATTTTCTAGCATGTTTCTTTTTTTAATTTTTTTATTTTTTCTTTTACTAAAAGAATTAACTCGATAGGAGCATCTATTTTTGGAAGAATTAGTAAACTGTCTTGTAATTTGGTTATTAATGGTAATTCATCTTCTATTTTACTTACCTCTTTTTTATAATTAATATTTGGTATAGGATTTTGTTCGATAAAACATCTAATGTAATTTTCAATGTCTTTTAAAATATAAACTTTTAAGTCATATTCGTCCATAGATAAAATTCCATAATAAGCCCCTACCTGATATCTAAATTGATCGATTAACTCTGTCATTTTCTCTCCTTTTATTCCATAATTTATTATTTCAATTATACTATATCATATAACAACTAGTTTATTCCATTACTTTATCTTCTTTTCCTATTATTTGTGGTTTTACATTATAACCTAGATAAGGAATCTCTTTGGATGACTTATATAATTATTTTCTTGTATTATTCCCTTATGGCAATAAAACAAAATTTCATCTTTACTTAAAGTTAAGCTATTTTCTGATATTGGTATCATTAGTTGTACTAAACCTTCTTTATAATAGTTAGATTTAATTTTATTGATAAAATTAGGACTAGAATATTTTTCTATTAATCTATCTACTCTACTCATTATGTGGTACTTCCTTCATTTAATCATATCTTATTTTGTTAATTAATAAAAATCTCTCCATTTCTTTTATTTTATCATGGAAAGATTTCTTGTTTACAGATACTTTTATTAATAATTTTTTAGGAAAAGTTATTAATTCTTGGTTTTTTCTTACTTCGCAAACTCTGATTTCAAAATGTTTTTTAAAAGATCGAAAAAAAGAAGAAGATGATGCTGTAGCATTACAATTGATGTGACACCTTTTGGGTACAAAAAAAGCAATAAGTCG
>CANRVH010000054.1 GCA_947643225.1 uncultured Clostridia bacterium | reverse complement strand
CAATTAATATTTTTTTCGACTTATTTTTGTCTCACATCATTGACAACTACACAAAGTTATGCATTAAATTATAAAACCCCAATCCAATATAAAATTGAATCAGGATTTTAAGTGTCTTTTTAAACTGTCTAGTTTTTCTTGACTAGTTCAATTCATGGTTACTTTTTATTTCCTTTTTTCTTATAAATGTATAATTCTATTTTATCAACAATGAAATACATGAAATAAGAAATAACACCAAGCAGTACAACCCCAGTAATAACTAGATTAATATTAAATACCTGAGATCCATACATGATAAGATAACCAAGTCCGCTTTTTGATACCAGTAATTCTCCCATAATAACACCAACCTAAGACATATAGGGAGAACTTATAAATAAAGGCTTTTTTGTTTAAGAACTTGCGAAGTTTGGAGGAATTAGATGGGAAAATTAACCTGCCCGTTTTGTAATAGTCAGAATACATTTAATATTGCCTATGGTTATTTAGGGAAAAAGAAAACGAAAAAGAATTATATCAATCAAGAAGATATTGGATTAAATGAATCTTATCGTAAGGGATTTGAAAAGTATGACTTTGATGGCGAAAGATTGATGAGTCATTTGTCCAATCGTTATTGTAAGACCTGCAAGAATACTTTTCAATCTAGAAAAGTTATGTATACAGTTGATATATCAATTATTAACTTTATCATTTGTATTAACAATAACTATTATAGATATATCTTTGATTTTAGTGATAAAGAGAATCCAAAGTATTGTTTAAGGATTAATTGGTTATTTATCAAAGAAAATGAATCTCTAATGGATAACAAAAACAAAATTCTTTCTAGTTTTAAGAACTATAAGCCTAATCTATGGAATGGGCATTATGGTCAAAACTATGATTATGATAAATACTATTGGATATTAAAATGTACCTATTACAACGGAGTTGATTATGTTAGAAGTGGTAATGATAAAGTACCTGACAATTGGAGGCATTTTATCAAACCATTTAAAGAAATATTTGTGAGTAATATTTTTGATTTAGAATCCTAAGAAATTAGGATTTTTTTTCATGCTAAAAAATAAAAGAAAGGGTGATTATAATGGCTGTATTTAAGCTACCAAAAACGAAAAATTTTACAATTATGAGTAATCACCATCTACAAAATAAAAATCTAAATTTAAAAGCTAAAGGACTTCTTTCTTATATATTATCTTTGCCTAGTGATTAGGACTATTCACTTGCAGGACTTGTTGCTAACTCTAAAGAAAGTAAAACATCAATTAGAAATACTTTAACTGAATTAAAAGAAAATCATTATCTATTTGTAACAAAACTATATCCTAATCAAACAGAAAGTAAAAAGATTGAATATGTTTATAATATCTACGAGGAACCTCATTTAGAACCAGATATACAAAAGCAAGATACCGAAAACCAATACCTTGATTTCCAATATATTGAAAATGATACACAACTAAATACTAATAAACAAAGTATAAAAGAACAAACAGATAAAGAAGATAAAACCAAAAATAGAATTTTTGAAACTAATCATAATTTTTTAACAATTGATTTAATAGATAGAAAATACATTACAAAAGATGATACTGATATTTATAATTATGACAAGTTATTTGAAACCCTATTAAATGAGTACGAAACAAAGGATTTGCTGATGATTTTGCATTATATAATACCAAGAGTACTAGACCGTGATTTTTTTGATGAGAATGGCAAAAAAATAGCAAATAAATTTGGGTATTTAAAGAACTCCATTTTAAATAATATAGATAGACTAAAAAATAATGAACTTGAGTGGGATGAAGAATTAGGATGGTTTAAAGATGTTGAAGAAGATATTGAGCATGAAATGTGGTAATACCTATATTAAATTAGTAGGAAAAATGGTATAATTAATTTACTTAATGAGGTGTTTTATGGTTATAAAAGAAATACAAATTAAAGAATATTTAACAAAATCAAATCTTCCAGCAAGTGATTACGTTATCAATCACTATGTTGGATGTCCACATGGTTGCAAATATTGTTATGCATCATTCATGAAAAGATTTACAGGACATACAGAGGATTGGGGAACTTTTGTAGATATTAAAAAAAGTGAAAAGAAAATTAATTTAAATAAAATAAGTAAAAAATCTGTATTTTTATCTTCCGTAACAGATTGCTATAATCCATTAGAAGAAAAATATAGATTGACTAGAAATATTTTAAAACAATTAGTTGAATCAGATTGTTATTTGTCTATTTCTACAAAATCAAAACTAATACTAAGAGATATTGATCTATTAAAACAAGTTAAAAATTTAACCGTAAGCATGTCAATTAATACACTTGATGAAAATTTTAGAAAAGATATGGATAATGCAAGTACAATAAGAGAAAGGTTAAATACTTTAAAAGAATTACACAACAATGGTATTCATACAGTTTTATTTATGTCACCTATATTTCCATTTATTACTGAATGGAAAGAAATAATAGAAGAATCAAGAAATTATATTGATGAATATTGGTTTGAAAATCTTAATTTGAGAGGACAATATAAAACTTATATAATGAATTACATTAAAGAAAAATATCCTATGTATTATGATAATTATGTTACTATTTATCTAAAAAATAATAAAAAATATTGGGATAATTTAGCAAATGAAATCAATGATTATTGTGATAAAAATGGTATAAACTACATTAATTATTTTTATCATGAAGAGCTGGTAAAAAACAAGAAAGAAATGCAAAAATCATAAATTGTAAGATTTATTAAGAATGGAGAAAAATTATGAATCAAGATTTAATAAAATTTTTAATTGAAGCTAAAAAGCGAACTTATGCAAATGAAAACGTAAAAAAGAGTGTATCTACAAGAATTGGATCACATGACTATGAATATAGTTCTGAGAATATGACTTATCACGATACCTATTTTGGTGGCACAAAATTTATAGGAGAAGAAGTTGTTTATTTAGATGATACTACTCCAATTTGGGGTATGAACTATTATGGAGTTACTTTAGATGAATCATTAAGTGAAGAAGCAATGGACAAAGCACTTAGACCTGCACTTATGCAAGTTGGAAATGATGATATAATTCCTATAAGAGGTCCAAAAGAATATATCAATGGGGAATATAAATATACATTTAATGTTTTAGGAGATATTGATTATTTTGAAGGTGAAGAAACTATTTATAAAAATGATGTAAAGATTTATAGTTTAAAATGCCATGGTGGGATAATAAAGAGGTAAAGTATTTGATTGAATTATAACAAAAGGAAAGAGGATTAGATAAATGCAAATAGACAAGTTAAAAGACTTAATTTTATATCAAAGTGAAAATACAAATAAATCTATTGAAGTTTTATATGATAATGAAGACTTTTGGTTAACGCAAAAAACTATGTCAGAACTTTTTAATGTAGCAGAAAACAATATTACTTATCACTTACAAAATATCTTTAAAAGTGGTGAATTAAATAAAGATTCAGTTACTCAAAAAATTAGAGTAACTGCCTCTGATGGCAAAAATTACAATACTAACTTTTATAGTTTAGATGCAATTATAGCAGTTGGTTATAGAGTTAATTCAAAAGAAGCTACCAATTTTAGAATATGGGCAACAAATACTTTAAAAGAATATATCAAAAAAGGTTTTGTTTTAAATACAGAGTTATTAAAAAATGGTCCTAAGTTTGGAAAAGATTATTTTGATGAGTTACTAGTTAAGATTAAAGAAATTAGAGCTAGTGAAAGAAGATTTTATCAAAAGATTACAGATATTTATAAAGAATGTAGTTATGATTATGACAAAAATAGTGAAACAACAAAAGAGTTCTATAAAAATGTACAAAATAAACTCCACTTTGCTATTACAGGAATGACAGCACCAGAGATTATATATAATAGAGTTGATGCAAAAAAGGATTACATGGGACTTCAGACTTGGAAGAATGCACCTGATGGTAAAATACTTGAAACAGATGTAGTTATTGCTAAAAATTATTTGTCAGAAGAAGAAATAAGAGAACTTAATAATTTAGTATCTATGTATTTAGATTTTGCTGAAAGACAAGTTAAATTAGGTCATATTATTTCTATGCAAGAGTGGAAAGAAAAATTAGAAATGTTTTTAAACTTAAATGAATATAACATTTTGAAGGATAATGGCAAAATTAAAAGAGAGATTGCAGATAAATTAGCATTAGATGAATATGAAAAATATCGTGTAGTGCAAGATCAAAAGTATATATCTGATTTTGATGAATTAGTACTGGAAACTAAAAGTATAGAAACGCAAGAATAATGTTCCCTTCTCCATACAGATTATAGTATTTTGTATGGAGAAAGGAACATACAAAATACTTACTAAGGAAAGGAAAGGTGAAATGGAATTTATTAAAAAAGAAAAAGCAGAATTTTATAGTGGAGATGGTTATTCAGGCATAGATTATCCCTCAACTGATAAAGATATAAATTTTGCAGTAATAAAAATAAATAGTAGAAGTCCGAAAACAGGATTTCAAGTAAATACAAATTGTAAAGAATTATTATATATTATCAATGGGAATGGAACTATGTATATGAAAGATACTAATGAAAAGATAGAATTTAATCAAGGTGATGTAATCCTTATTAATAAAAATGAATGCTATGCTTTTGATGGTAATTTTGAAGCTGCAGTTCCTTGTACACCAGCGTGGACTAGTGAACAGCATGAATATTTAGATTAATAATAAATAGGAGGATAATAATGAAATTATATATAACATATACGAAAAATAGTTTTACTGAAAAGCAAATTCAAAAATTAAGTCAAGTTGGAGAACTTATCTTTTTAGAAGATACTTTTGATTTAGATAAAGCACCATATTTAACAGATGAAGAAGAAAAAATATTAGTAGTAGATCCAGATTGGTATAATTGGGATATTAATGCTAATCATTTAAGTAAAATTAAGAATTTAAAAGGTGTTTGCTTATCAACAACAGCATTCGATTGGATTGATTTGGATTATTGTAAAGATAATAATATCGTTGTATGCAATATACCAAAATATTCAACTGATTCAGTTGCTGAATATGGAATTTTTCTTATGATGTGTTTAGCAAAAAAATTTCCTATACAAGCAAAGACTGATTATAAAATGGATTATTCAAAAGAAATGTTAACAACTGAAATAAGAAATAAAACAGTAGGAATTATTGGTTTAGGAACAATAGGAACTAAAATAGCAGATATGTGTAAGGCTTTAGGTATGAATGTTATTTATTGGAATAGAAGCGAAAAACAAAATAGCTATAAAAAGGTTGATTTAGAAACTATATTTAAAGATGTAGATTTTATATTTCCAGCATTTGCTACAAACGATCAAACAACAAAATTAATTACAGATGATTTAATTAACACAATGAATGGTAATGCGTTGATTAATGTAGTTAATAATCCTAGAGAATTATATAATCATGATTTACTTCTTAATAGAGCTGAAAATGAGGAAATAAGCTATGCTTTTGAATTATATGGCAATGAGAAAAAGATGTATGATTATAAAGGAAATGTTATGGCCACAGCTCCCTATGCATTTTACACAAAAGAAGCAATTGATCGATTAGTTGCAATATGGTGTGATAATGTTGTTGCATTAGTTAATGATAACCTACAAAATGTGGTACAAAAGGAGAATAACTAATATGAAAGATATTCTTATAGTTACAGGTGGATCAAATGGATTAGGAAAGGCAATTGTTGAATATGCATTAAATAGAAATATAATGATTTGCAATTTGGACAAAGAAGTATCTACAATTAATAATGAAAATTATAAAGAATTTATAGGAGATATTTCTGATGAACAATTTGTTGAACAATATATAAAAGAAATTTCTGAATTAGGTAATATCAAATATTTAATAAATAATGCAGGTGAACCTTCCTTTAAATTACCTGCTGAATATACTAAAGATGATATAGAAAAATGCTTTAAAGGGTTACAAGGTATGATACTATGCTCTGCCAATACTTTAATGATTAAAAATGAACAAGATTTAAAAATAGTAAATATTATGTCATCAGCTGCTTTAAGAGGCAATAAACAAGAATCTGTTTATTGTGCTACTAAATGGGGAGAAAGAGGCTATACAGAAAGTTTAAAAGTAGCGTATAAAGGAACTTCGGTAAAAATAATTGGTGTGTATCCAGGAGGAATTAATACTGAATTTTATAAAAATAGTAGAGATTATGTTACAAAAGAAAAACAAAGTACTTTTATGAATCCTAATGAAGTAGCTAAAATTATATGTGACAACATATTTAGTAGTTTAAATTTGAATGTAGCAGATATAATCATTGAAAGAAATTAAGGTATTAAATATGAATAAAAAATATTTAGTAATAACAATTTTAAGTTTAATTATTTCAGTCATATTAGGGGTCATTTCTAATGATTTGATTATTGGAGGAACGATTCTTTTAACAGGACTTTTATGTGCTTATT
>CANRVH010000053.1 GCA_947643225.1 uncultured Clostridia bacterium | reverse complement strand
CTACTGACATTTTCTCAAAATGATTTTACTGACATTTTCAAGAAATTTTGACAGTCTTTTTTATAAAAATTACTTTATTATAAATGGAAATAGTAAGCTTCTGCACATTTCATTACCTAAATGTAAGATTTTTATATATTTAATAATAACTCATTTGAGCTCTTATACTCAAACATAGCCCTTGGATAATTATTTATCCAATCTTCTATTTGTTTTATAAATTCTTTACTTATATTATCTATTAAAGTACCTTTGGGTATCCATCTCCTTGTCATTCTATTATTATTATCATTACTTCCTCTTTTTCCCAAACAATATGGATGTGCATAGTATATTTGTGTTCTCTCTTTCTTATACACGATTTTTCCATACTTTCTTTCTAATGAATTAAATGCTTTTACTACATATTCTGTGTTTTTTCCTTTTATTTTTATCATAATTTCTTCTCTTGTCATTCTTTCTGTGAATGTTAATAATATGTTTCCCTTTTTTCGTTTCCTATGACTAAATCTCCTTCCCAATGACCATATTCACTTCTTTCATTTGCTTCCTTTGGCCTATTTTCTATGCTCTTTTCTGGTGGAGTATGTTTTGCTATTTCCTTTTTGCTTAAATGCTCTCGATTATACCATCTTTCTATCATTGTTCTTTCTGTATATGTTAGGTGTTTATATTTTTTCTGTTCTTTGTTATAATTTAAAAGACACATATTTTCACCTCCAATGTTTAGTCTGTACTTACATTGTATCATAAGTAATTCTATGTATCTTTTTTTGTTCCTTTCGGACACTTACTATTTCCATTTATAAAAAATTAAATATTTCCAATTTTTAAAAACTAATTTTAATTTCTTAGAGCTTGGTATTTGATAATAATTTTTAAATTTAGTAATATGATAGTCATTTTTAGGATTTATATTACAGTTTATAAAATATGGGAATCTTTCTATTTCTATTATTTGTTTATTTTCCCTTAATTGTTTTTTTATTGATCTTTCAAAATTATACTGACATCTTACTATATTAATATATAAAATATATAGAATATCATTGTTATTCCAGTGAGACTATATAATAAATGGCCATTTTAATCTTAGTAGATTGATCTATTATGATTAACGAGGAAATGGATAATGATATTGTAGTAAACAGACTAGTTCGATAACCCTATGTTGGGAATAAAAGCATTACTATATTTGCTGATTTTCCTATGGTAAATAAAAATATACTGTTAAATTCTTTTGGCCTTGTACTATTTATTAATAGTTAAATAAAAGATATAATTAGATAAATTATCCAAAACAATATAATCAATGTATTGTTTTGATCTATCCATCCATTTAATTTTGTTGAATAAAAGTTTGAGGTTGAATATAAGATAATTGTACTTATCGCTATGGGATTTATTAGTATTAATAGAAAATATTTTATATATTTATTTTCAATATTATTTTCTATTTGATAGCAATTACTAAAAAATTAATAGCATTAACATATATGAATTTACAATAAAAGTATAATATCTAAAATTAGATATATTATATATAATCTTTTCTATCACATTTAACTGATTAAAATCTATATTCTCAATTGCATTTCTTGCTCTACTTCCTAGGGATAGACGCATAAATAGTGTTCTAATGACAGAGAACATGGTGTAAATTATTAATTCTTTGTTTACTTTTTTCTTTTTATAATGATATATGATTAATAATATATTTACTGTTATTAAAACTAAAGATATGTGTTCGACAACCATAGGAAGAAAAATATTAATTAAGGAACAGCTTCCTTTTTCTTATTTTTATTTTCTTGAAGTAAAATATAAAAATATCCTAGGATAATAGGTATTACAAAGAATAGGTAATATTACCTGCAATCCAAGTTATTGTTTGAGAAAATGTGTAGATATTCATCATTAATATGACTAGTAATGTTAATGTATATATCATTTTTTTATTTTTTGGATTAATTATTTTTAAAGAAAAGTTGATTGTTAAAACAATTAGAGGACTATTCACTATATTCCATATATATTTATGATAGGTTAAAATGTTAATTAATAATCTACTGATTATACTCCCCTCCCAATCAAAATACATTCCATAGTATTTCCTATGGAATGTGTATCATCTCTTGATATAGGAGATAAAAAAGGATACCTAGAAAGAATATTAAAATAACTCCATAAAATATCTTCTGTTTGTCTTTTTTCCTTGTATTTGCTCTCCCTCTATTGCTAATATTTTCATTATAATGAATTTATATTGATCGTAAAGAAAAAGATAAAAGTATAATTACCTTTATCTTTGATTATTTTACTAAATTTTCTTCTTCTACATAACTATCAGTTTGTTGTTCCATCTGATTTATAATATAATCTGCTATTATTTCACTATTATTGGTTTGATATACGGTATTTAAATCCGTTGTAACATCTGTATATTGATCATTTAAATTACCATATTCATCTATTTTATCTGAATCAAATTCTATTATTGTTTCATTGATCATACTATCATCTGTTTGGGCATCATCAGGTGAAACAAATTCGACTTTAGAGTTTTCAATTTCAGATGGTATTAATTCATCAGGAGTTTGATTAACATCTTCTGGAGTAATTTCTTCTATTCCTGTATCAATAGAAGGAGTTAAAGTATTTTTAGGAGGTATTGTAGTATCAACTACTTCTGTTGCATCATCAGGAGTTACTATATCATTACTATCAGGATATTCAATATTATCATCAATTTTATCACGTTTTGGTGCTTCGTTACTAAATTCTTCTATTATTTCTACTCTTTTCTTTACTTCTACAATTTCCTCTTGTGGTTGAATATTATCAGTTATTGTTGGTGTTAGTGCTGGTACTGATGGAGATGTTGATTGAATTGGTGATGACTTTTTAGTTGAGGTTGACTGATTATGATTTACTTTTGGTTCTTCTTTTTCTACAGTTTCTTCTTTCTTATCTTGCTTTGGTTTTGTATTTCTTTTAAATCTCTTATAATCAGTAACATCTCTATTTTCTTCTGTTGTATAATATGCATGTTTACTTTCTAATTCTTTTACTATCGCATCTTTAAATTCACTATAGTATGGGTTAGTATCAATTATTTTCCCATCACCATAATCTGCTGTTTCCTCAATATTTCTAGCAACTTGTTTTGTTGCTATATCTTTTATTTTTTGATCAACTACATTTTCTAAAATTCCATTTATATATTTTTCTTCTTGATCTGTTAATTTATTATCAACATCTATTTTGACTCTTTTCATTGCATCAACAAATTCTACAATTACTATTTTGCTACTATCAATATTTTTATAACTATTAGTGGACATCCCACTGAAATCTTTTCTTAATGTATCATAAAATGCTGTTTTATATTCCTTCTTTTTCTCATAATTTGAAGTATCATTCATTTTATTAAATATTTTTTCATATTTATTATAGAATTCCTTATCTTTTTTCTCTATAAATAAATGATCTTTACTTAAAGTACTTGTTTGAAGGTTATGTGCTAATGAATCTTGTTTTTGTGCATTAATTAAATCGTTTCTTAATTGTGAAGCTGTAAAGTTTGTTTGTTGATATATTTCGTTAACTGTTTCAGGTGAGATGTTATTATAAAGAAGATACATAGCAGATACTTCATCTAATGTATGAGATAATTTTGTTGATGATTCTTCTTCTTTATAAGTATAGGCACTATTGATATTGTAAGCAGTAATGAAATTGTAAATCGTTTTCATTGCATTTTGTCTTGATGGATTAGTTTTACATCTTTGAATTAATTCATCATAGCTGTATACAGAAAAGTCTTCTCTTTCCATATCGTTATTTAATACGTTTTCATTTCCATCTTGATCACTAACGAATTCATTATTATCTTGATTCTTTATATTTCCAATAATACTATTTTGAACTAATTTATATGTACATGAGGCTGTTCCCATAGCAATCAAGGTTGCTAATCCTATGCTAATCCATTTTACTATTTTATTTGTTTTTAGTTTATTACTGATCCATTTAATTATCTTATGTTCTTTCTTTTTCTCATTACTAGCTTGTTCTCTGTAATTCTCATGATTATGCTCTAAATCATCTGCTGTTACACACTCTAAGAAATTTTCCTCAAATAGTTGTTCTGTTGATTTAATTTTATTTTCTTTTTTGATATTTAAAATTTCTTCTTCTGCTTCTGATCTGCTTATATCTGTATAGTTTCCATCTGTATAATATACTCTTGCCCTTGTTACTATTTCTTTCTTAGCATTAATGTATGAAAAGAATACAATTTTTCCAATTTCTGGTTGTTTGTTATATGATTTATTATATTTTTTAAGAATAGCCTTTGCCTCTTTTTCTGATATTTTATCTAATTTACCTAACTGATGAAGTTCATATAATTCCTCTATGTTATTTGCTTCCATATATGATAATGCCTTATCTGCTAGTTCTTTTTTTGATACTTCTTCTATTGTACCATCCTGATAGCATATCATTCCTTTGGCTTCTTCATTTTCTTCGTCATCATTAGGGAAATAATAGTAAAATTTTTCAATATCTAAATTATCTATTGCAGGAAAAACTTTTACTAGTATTCCTTCTTTTTCTAACTCTTCTTCTGATTCGAAACCATTTTCTTCCATATACCTTTTTATTTCTTCTTGTATTTCTGTTTCTGTTTTTTCTTCTGATGTATCATTTTGGTAATATATTCTTCCTTTAATTTCACCAGTTTCTTGATCTTGATAGATAAGAAAATATGCAATAGCTAAATCATCATCTTCATCTCCTGATTGTTGGTTTAACATTTGATAATTAAGTGCTAAGGATTGTTCTTTATCAATCTGCTCTATTATTTTCATTTGTTCAATCTGTTCGACTGATAAATTGTTTTCTCTTGCATATTTTTTCATTTCCTCAAGAGCTTCATCTTTTGATATTTTTTTTATTGTATCATCTTCAAATTGAATAAAGTACTCTGCCTCTAGTATATCTTCATATATATAAAGCTTTTTTAGATTGAAATGATTACTACTCTGTTCTTCTTTAAATGAATCAATTCTTTTTTGGATTCGTGGTGATATTTCATCCTTGAAACTTTTGTATGCACCATGATCTTTTAATATTAGTACATCATCCATTTTAATAATATCATCTGCTTTTTGAATGTTATTGTTTATAGCAAAATCTGTTAAAAGATCTATCATTTCTTCTCTTGTAATTCTCCCTAGTTCATCTGCTATTGCACCTTCATAGACAATACGAATATCATCACTAGAAAATTCTATATTTTTAAACTCTTTCATTTTTATTCCCTACCTTTTTAATTTACTTTTCTTCTTGTTCTTGTTGATTGATAGCAAGCTGTTGCATATAATGGCTCTTCTCTTCTTGCTGTTTCTAGTTTTTTTACAACTTGATAAACATTTATATTTTTTTCTATTATGCTATTACAGTTTTCCATTGTTGAATTTGTTTTTATAATTGGTTTAGTATATTCATAAACATCATAATAATATGATGGATTTGTCGTACACGTTTCTTTACAATCTTTAAAATCTGCACCAATAAATTTATAATATTTATTCGATCCGAAGTTTGGAGTAACTGAAGTCGAAATTGTTCCTTTATAAGACCAATTTGAAGTAGATTGCCTATTGTTTAAGGAAAGGATTTCTTCATAATTTCCTAATGTCTTATAAATTTTTCCTTGAATAATTATATAATTATAATTATGACAAGCTTTGGTTTTAACAATTGCCCTTTTACTCAAGACTAAAGATGATGTATGATACTCTTTTATGTATTTTCCTACTTTTTCTGTTTGTTTTTTTATTCTAACTTCTGTTAAGCATGATAAATCTGATGGATTACATATTACCTCAGTTGATGTACATGATGTTCTTTCATATGAAGACCACTCTGTGAAATTTGATAGTTTAACAGGTGTAGGACTTGTAGATTGAGATTGACTATCTTTTTCTACTTGTTCATTAATTTCTTCAAACTCCTTATTATTTACTAATTGTGGTAGATTTTCTTCTTTTTCTTGTTCCTTTTCGTTTTTCTTATTCTGATCTTTTTCACAAATCGTACTAGTGCAATAACTATACTTACCAACATGTGCTAATTGATAATCTGTTTTTGCATTACAACTAAGATATATTTTTAGTAAATAGTCATCATCTTCTATTTTTGTTAGTTTAACATATGATTTTTTACTATCACAGGTTTTTCCATTAGAATCTATTAATTCTGTTATTAGTTTTTCTTTTTGTAGTTCTTTCAAAGTAACTAATTCTATATCATTTTTTTCTTTTGGTAATTTATTTTCTTTATAATAAAGTAATGATGCGGCTTTTAGTTTTGAGAAATTTTCAGATATTGTAGAATTATTTATGTTTTCTTCTTTTATATTTATCGTTTTCTTTTTATTACTTGGTTTATAT
The DNA here is from genome assembly GCA_947643225.1 of uncultured Clostridia bacterium. Classification (GTDB taxonomy): domain Bacteria; phylum Bacillota_I; class Bacilli_A; order RF39; family UBA660; genus UBA2730. The sequence continues at coordinate 259 of CANRVH010000053.1, read as the reverse complement.
GAGGTGAATTTTGGTATAATCCATATGACTAATAAAATAATTGTTAAAATTAATAATAATTTTAAAACGATCTTTCGAAAGAAAAAACCATTATACTGATAATCTTCTGTATACATTTAGTCCCACCCCCTATCAATTTGAACCATATTATATCAAATTATTTTTGTTTTGTCAATTATTTCTCTTTTAATGTAACGATTGTCTCTGTAGCATTACAATTGATGTGACACCTTTTGGGTACAAAAAAAGCAATAAGTCG
>CANRVH010000052.1 GCA_947643225.1 uncultured Clostridia bacterium | reverse complement strand
ATGCAGTAATTATATCAAATTTTTATTGTGAAAAAATTTTACTCTTTTTCTCTGAAATTGTACTAAAAATATTGATATAATATATGAAATATAGTATGATTAAATTGCTCATGAAAGGAGAAGAAAAATTATGAAGAATGAACAAATAAAACCATTAGTATATTGGACTAAAACAGAACATGGGGAAAGGGAAGTTAATGTATTTCCTGATAATACTAGAGAATTAGTTGATCATATTTTTCCAAAGGTAATAAGTGGCATTAATGTAAGAACAGGTGAGAAAGTAAGTGGGAAGGATAATCAGGAAGAATGGGGTGCATTATATTGCGATGAATCGTTTTATAGTTTTTTACAAGAATGTGATGTATTATATTATAACCAAGAAGAAAAACCATCATTTGAAGAGGTTAGATCTGAATATCAAAGGTTGATAGGTGACGGAGTAAGTGAATCAGAAGTAAATAAAATTATGATAGAACAAAGTAAATCCCATAATAAATCAAGATAAACTAAAAATTTAGGATAATTATAAGAAAGATAAAAAGAACCGATTTTTTCCATACCCCTTATCGGCTCTTTTTAATTATAAGTAACTATTCTTTTATAAAAGACTTAGTTTATTATAAGTAATAAAAAGTCCCCTTTTTCATAATAGAAAAATACTTATTCTTATATAAGGTATAGTTATTATTAATATATTATAAAAAGATAACCTTATTGGGCGAAGCTCCGATTTTCATTTTTTTCACTGTTCCAAAAAATGAAAATCGGGTTATTCTTGATTAAGGTTATTCTTTTATATCAGTTAAATTATTGATAATTGGATATTTAGAGTTTGAATTTTTATTACGATCCATTCTTATTGGAATTAATTTGTATTCTTTGGCAATATCTAAATTATTTTCACTATCATCAATAAAAATTGCTGTTTCTTCTTTATACTGAATGTCATTTTTCAAAATTTCAAAAAGTTTTTATCTTTTTTTCGATAGCCATAAAATGCAGAAATTATCATTGATTTAAAATATTTATCTATGTCTATGTCTTTTAATATTCTTTTTATTGACGGAAAATTATCTGATAATATAACTAGTTTATATTTTTTAGATAAAGTTTCTAGAGTCTTTTTTACATCACTATAAAATGTATATCTGTTATTATCATAGGTTATACTTTTACTCATTTGTGAAAGAAGTTCATCAGATATTTCACTATAATTTATATCTTCTAATGATTTTTTATAATAATTATAAAACATAGAGTATTCTTCTTCCTCTGTTTGTAGACTTATTTCATTAACAAGTTCATAATTATTTTTTAATGAAAGTTTAAATTCTTCCATATCTATTTTATTTTTTAAAAGGTCTTTAATATGAGGGGTTATAAACCAATGTCCTGTTGTTGGTTTTAAAAAGACACCCCCCTATATCAAAAACAATATATTTAATATTTTCATTAAGCATAGTTTCACCTCAACACTAGTTTACCATACTTCTTATAGATACTTACCCTGTATTATGAGAAGAACTTGTAATATCATTTATGGAATGTTAAAAAATGAAACTGAATATATTCCACCAAAACAATTAGAAGAAGAAACACTCTCGAAATACAGGGGAAGTATCTAATAGTATTGTTGAGAAAACTTTATCTGAGCTATTGAATAGAAGCTAATTTTATGGTACTATGTATACAGATGAGGAAATCCTCATAAAATAAAAAAGGATACATTTGATTGCTGGAATCAGATGTAATCCCCTAAGGATAAGCATCTGAAATCAACCAGAGTTGAAATTAGATGCTTTTTCTATTTTAGAAGTAAAATGATTACAACTAAGAATAGGAGTAATATTATAATAAATAGAGGAAATTCTCTTTTGTCATAAGTATCACCGCCTTTCTTTTATCAGTTGATAATAGAAAGGGAAAGTACCTGATGTATTTCAAATGTATCCAATAAAATTATACAATATGTAAATTTTTAATTCAATCGAACAAGACTATATTTTTAGACTTTTGAGGTTGAATCATAGAATAAGTTTCTACCTTTTAAAAAGGAATTTTCACAACTAATTTTTGATAGTTGAAAGAATCAGTTTCCTAAAAATAATGTTAGGATAGGATAAACCAATTTTCATTTTTTGAACAGTGAAAAAAAATGAAAATTGAGGCTTTTCCCATAAGGTAAATATTTATAGTTTTCAATTTTTATGTAGAAACATTTTTATAACTAGGCATTATAAAAATAAAAGTTATCGATGGGGTTGTGGGGCATCAGTAACTTTTATTTTAATTTCATAAATTCATAATAAATTTCATTCATAGAAATAAGGATAATACTTATTTTTTCAGTAAAATTTTTCCTGATGATTGATGCTAATTTTGATAAATATTACCACTAGGATCCATGGATAAATCAAAAGTTCTTTTACATGCTTGATACCATTCTTGTTCTAATTCTTCCTTAGTGATGTACTTCTTAAAGGATATGGTTTTATCATTTTTTTGTGCCATAATTAATTTATAATCACCTGTTGAATAGATATGTAATGAGATTTTCCAACTTTGTTCTTTTAATTTTGAAATCATTTCATCAAAAATGTTATCATCAATTGGCTCTATTTCCATTATTTCGTTTGGATTTTTTTAAATCCCTATGTAATGTCTGAAATAATATGTTATCTATTCTTACGTCATCAGCAAAATAGATATAATCTTCTATTTTTTTCAATACTATCTATTTCTTCGCCACAAAACAAGTTGCACAAAGAGTAATCCTATTTTTAAATTTTCTGTAAGGATAATATAAATCATCCGAATTATATGATGTTACGCTTAAAATAGTACCTAAAAATAAAAGAGATGTTTTAGGTATAGAAGATAAAATTATATTCCTTTATGGGAGAGGATTGTCTACTAGAGAAATCAATGAACAAATACAAAATTTATATGGTATAGAAGTATCATCTACAATGGTAAGTAATATAACAGATCAAATACTTCCAAAAATAAAAGAATGGCAAGATAGATCGTTAGAAAGTATATATTCGATATTTTTGTAGATGTAGTACATTTTAGTGTAAGGAATGAAGCAAGTGTGGTAAAAAAGCTGTTTACTACGACTAATACAATCGAAAGTTTAAAACGTTCCTATCGTAAATATACAAAAACAAAATCAGTATTTCCATCTGATGAAGCATTAACGAAATGTTTTTATCTTGTAACTCTAAATATTACAAAAAAATGGAATGGAAGCTATCGTAATTGGGATTTAGTTTTTTGACAATTCAATATTCTATGATATGATTAAGTCATGGAAAAAGGAATCCACTAAGATTCCTTAAACTTAAATTATCATGGTTAGATAGATTTTATACAAAGTTTTTTACACTCTCACTAAAACAATGTTCGAGTTTTAAAATATCTAAATTTATGATGAAATATCTGTAAAGAATAAATTGATATTATCAATTTAGTAAAACACACTTGTACATTGAGATAATCAATGAACGTGTGAAATAGTAATTAACTATTTTTCTATCATTACTCGTTTATCAAAATAGTAATGTTTATTGCACATTTCTGTTAATTTTGGTCTGTGCGTAACAATTATGCAAGTTTTCTTCTTTAGATATTTATTTATCATATCATAAATCTTATTTTCAGATAAATTATCTAAATTTGAGGTAGGTTCATCTAAAATATAGATTTCTTTATCTAGTAAGATTCCTCTAATTATATTTAATCTTTGCTTTTGCCCAACTGATAATTTAATGCCTTTTTCTCCAACAAGAGTATCTAAACCATTTTCTAAATTATCAATCCATTCAGATAAACCAGCGTCTTTTAGGTATTCATTTAGGGTTTCATTTGAAATACTTTTGCCTAAACATAGATTTTCTTTAATAGTTAAATCAAACAAATCAGACTCTTGAGAGATATATGCAATATCAGGAACTTTTGAAGTTGGAGTACTATCAGTTAAATAATTATTATCATCAACGTTATAAAATCTACAAAATAATGATAAAAAGGTGGACTTTCCTTGACCAGATTCACCAATAATACTAATTTTATCTGTTCTATTTAAAACAAAGTTAGGAATTTTAATAGCAGTATTACTTTCATCATCATATTTAAATTCAATATTCTTTATAGTTATATTTTTCCAATTTCTAATTTTATTCTGTGGTTCTTCTTCTATAATCATTTTTTCAATTTGATTGTTTGCTGATTTGAATTTATTATAGTGTATAAATAAAGATGCAACTCCTCTTAATTCAACATTTAAACCACTAAACATTGAGGAATAAAAAACTAAATATCTAAATACATCTTCACCATTTTTCATTCTAAAAAACAAATTTATTAATATGATTGCATACATTATATAGACTAATGCATTAATACCATCAGATCTCATTGAACGAAATACATGGGATTTTTTTAAAGGTCTTTTTACTTCTTTAAATTTATTATTCATTGTGTTTGTTGCATAATTTAATGCATCAAAGTTTTTGACAATTTTAACATTTTGCAAGAAATCAACAGAGGTTGCATTATATTTTGCATTTTTATCATTATATTCTTCTTGTATTTTAACATTAGATTTTGTAATTATAACATTATAAATAACAATAATAATTGTAAAAATTAAACAAACAATAAACATAATATAATTTTGTGTCCATACTTGAATTAAGAAAATAGTAATTGCAACACAGAATCCATTTATTGTCATCATTATTTCATCTAAAAGGGAAACCGTTTCTTCACTTATTATATCTAATTGTTTTTTTAGATAGCCTGTATGTGTATTATTTATTCTAGAAATATTCATATTACATATTCTTTTAAAATATGATATTTGTAAATCCTTTTTGCTTACTTCAAGAAAAGGTTCTACCTTGGTATTCCATAAAACGTTAAAAAATATTTCTAATTCCTTTATTACTATTGTAAAAATAATTAACCATTTAAACTTTTCTAAACTAAAGGGTACAGTTAAAAATATAGATAATATAACAGGCATAATATATAAACATATATTTTCTAAAAATGCATTTATAAAACATAATGCATACTTCTTCTTATTTAAGATTTTAAACGGATACATCATAGAAAACACCTCTATATAATTTTAACATATTTTTGATATAACTGTTTTGTACTTTTAAATCTTTATAAGAATATAATTTTAAATAATTATAAAATCTATTATGATCATTTCTACGACTTCTCTCAACTTTACCATTATGTCTAGGGGGTACGAGGTTTAATTAGTTTATGTTCAATGTTTAGTTGATTGCATAGTGTATCAAAAGAATCAATTTTTTAGTATTATTTGTATGAGCAAATTTAGAATCATTATCAGTTTGTATAGTTTTTGGCTTATATCGAAAGTAAATAATAGCTTTTTTTACAAAATCAACAGTAGAAAAAGAAGATTGTTCTTTATAAGGATAAATAAATCTTTCTCTTGAGGCCTTATCAATCACTGTATATTGATAAAACTTTTTTTTATTAATATCAGAGTGGCATTCTTTATTAACATAGAAATTTAATTTTTTAACGATTCTAAATAAAGAAGTAGCATGTCTAAAATATCCATAATCAGTTCATAACTTTCCATATCATTCAGTATCAGTATGAGAATTAGGATGTTTTGAAAGAGGACGATGAGATTGATCAATAAGAGATTGTTTAGTACACCAAATTTTTATTCCATCTCAAAAGAGAGAATTTAGAAATTTTATATCTTCTACAAACAAAAGAAATAGAATAACTTTTTCTGTATAAGTTAATTGAATAAAATTTAGTGTTCAAATCATGTGGAATATAATGTTGAGTGTATAATATACTAGTTATAAGCAATAAGTTCTTTCGTATAGATTTTTGTTTCAATTAATATTTTACATGACTTGTTTCACATCTATTGTAACTCTCTATATAATAAAAAATAAGCTAAGATGTCTGTCCCTTTTAAGGGACAAATGTGTTATACTTATCTTAAGTTTGCAATAGTGAAATAAGGGAGGTATTTATGAGAGAAATGAGTCGTAATGAGCATTTTATAAGAAATATATTAGCACTTATTAAATATATGTTTGAATATAGACTTGAAGATGATATAAAAGAGTATATAGATAACTTGGAATTTGGAAGGGTAGAACAAAATAGTTTGTATGCAAAGTGTATTCACGATTTAAAGAATGCAAAACATCTAGTAGGAGAAAATTATAAGAAAACATTGGAGTTGATATGTAATCAATATTTATCTTATGAGGTAGGTGATTTTAATCATATAAAAAAGCATACAGATTTAAGAAAGGAAAAATATCGTCAACTAAATTTAGATATTCCTAAAGATAAAATGGATAAATTTGATTTTTATCTTAAAAAAAATAATAAAACTAAAAAGTCAGTAATATTACAAGCAATTGACAATTATATTTTAGAAAATGAGAAAAAGTAATTTACTTATTGACAATATTTAGACCTAGGTCTATACTGATATTGTTAGTGGGGTGATCGTATTCAAAGAGTAAATAAAAAAAGATAAGTAGCAAATGTCTTGGCCGACTTCTACTTATCAAATATTCGAATTCACTTAAAAGCAAATTCTTTTATATTATATAATAAGAGTCTTTATTTTTCAAGTGGGTAATTGGCGAATGTAATCATTTTGTGATAATGTCATGTTGTATCGTTTTTTGAAAATGTCAGTA
>CANRVH010000051.1 GCA_947643225.1 uncultured Clostridia bacterium | reverse complement strand
TACAGGCTACAATCCTTGAATAATTAAACTGTCCAACTTTTGGGGTTCAGTTCATAGAACCTAGGATTGGAGAAAACTCTCTTTATGTAGAAAAAACACCTAAAGTATTCTTTGTAGAAGGTGAAAAAGGCATTATTACTATTATGGATGTTTGGCTAAAATTGTAACAAATTTATATATTGGTTTGGAACTATGTATATGCGAATTCCATTTTGTATAAAATGCATTCCAAATTATATAGTCAAAAGAAATTTAAAGGATACTAAAAGGCGGAACAAGATATATGAAAAAATGAGATATATTCTTGATAATAGTGTTTTTTTGGTTTTGAATTTAACTCTAAAAGAAGATTTTGATTATAATGATATAGATGAAGTTAAGAATACATATTACGAAAGTTTTTTAAAATTATTTTATCCAAGCGATAGTGATATTAAAAATGTTAAAATGGAATATTGGAATATGCATACATATTCTAATAAAATTATCGATCCTAAAAAAATATCTTTATTGATGGATAAAGATAATTATTGTGCTAATACAATACTTACTAAAATCATAGAAAATAACATTGATTATATTAAAAATAATTATGATTTTTTGTATGAATATTACATATATATTCAAAAATCAAAATAGTCGTAATAAACGTTGGTTGCTTCCCGCACCAGTTTGATAAGAAACTTGAACTTTTATATTTTTAGTTTTATTGTATTTAAAATTGTATTATATATTTTATAGAAGATGAATTTTATTAATATCATAAGTTTCTATCCATTAAATAGGTTGAATAAGACAGAATATTTAGATCAAAAGTATCTAGAGTTATATCAATATTATGAGTCAGAAAGTAAAAGATTTTACTGCAATGTAAACCTAAAAAAGAGAAGTTTCAAGAAATATTTAAGACTATCTTTAATCTACTAAAATTTAGGTTTGATATAGTAGTTGGTAATTGTCTAAAACTTCTGATAAATATGTCAAGAAAATTTCATAAAATTAAAAAAGCAACATATTCAGTTTGATCAAGTTAATATCTCCCAATTTAATATGTAGAGACACTTATTCTAGTGAACAAGTGACTTTTTTTATTACAATAATCATTATGATTAGAAGCATTAAACTAATACCAATTACTATAAAAAGGAATTATTTAAAGTATCCAATATAATTAATAGAAGGTCCTATTAGAGAATAAATATTATTAATATTTAAGATAAACATTTTGTATCAATAATAATTTAAAAACCTTAACATTTGATACAAAGAGTCTAATTTTTATATATTAAAGAAAAATTATTATAAAATTTTCCTTACAACTATTCCCTTATATTCTTTACTTATTTTATATCATAAAACAATAAAAATTCCAAATAGTTTAAAATATTACAAGTTCTTTAATTGGTACATAAAAAATGAAGAAATAATCTAATAAATATTTAAAATTAATATAAAAAATATTATAATATCTATATAAATTTAATTATTATTTGTATACATAAAATTAGCAATATTTTTACTAACCTATAATACAAATAGTAATTTAAAAGGAAGAATAATAAATGAAAAATATAAATAAATTAATTATTTCAATTTTTTTTGGTTTAATTATTGGAATAATAACTATTATAGGACAAAAATATTTACCAATTAATTTAAACTTTTTAGCAAATTCTGGAGCAATTTGGTTAATACCTGCTTATTTATTAAGTTATTATTTTAAAACCAATAAACTAAGTTCAATATTAGTTAGTATTTTATGCTTAATATCATGCGTTTTTAATTATTACTTATTTGAATCAATACTAAACAATCACCCATTAATTATTAATAATCATATGATTATCTGGTTAATATGTGCATTAATTGGTGGATTTATTTTTGGATTAGGGGCATATTATTCAAATAATAAGGAAAATATCTTAAAACAAATTAGTCAAAATTTATTACCTGCTGTTTTCTTTTCAGAAGGAACAAATAAACTTATTCATTTAAAAAACTACAATCATATGATTCCCGCTGTAATTATGGTAACAATAATAGGGATATTATTATATTTAATGATTAATAGAAAAAATATTTTAAAAAGAAACAATATAAATACCTTTGCTATATTAAGCTTACTAGGAATTATATTTTATGAAACGATATATAGATTTACCTGATAAATACAAGTTATTTTAAAGATTAATTAGGAAAGACAAAACTTTACATATATAAATAGGAAATAAGTAATATGATATATCTGAATTCCTATAAGTTTGCTTATAACAAAATCCTTTTAATATGAATGATAAATTTATTAAAAAAATAAAAAGACTATTGAAATGATTCAATAATCATATTAACAAAATTCTATTGTATATTGCCATCAGTAGGAATCTGAATTTGAGGAGCAGTAGCACTTTGATAAGTAAAATTATTATTTATCGGATTAACAACAGGCTCATTAGAAACAACAGGTTGTTGAGTTACATAAGAAGAAACAGGAGTTTCAACAGTTGGTATCGGATTAACAGTAACATTAGAATTAGGAACAGGATCGACAGAAACTGGTGTAACTGTAGGTTGCTCCACTACTGGAGCACTAATATTAACTACAGGTGTTGGATTTAAATCAGGAGATACCTGTTGAGAAGTAACTTCATTATTTGAAGGAGTAACAGGAATAGATTGAGTTCCATCTAAAGGATTAGCTCCACCATAAATTTGTGGAGAAACTGGATTTACTACTATATCAGAAACATTAGGATTAGCTCCACCATAAATTGGAGCATTATTAGGAACAGACTGTAAATTATCTGAATTATATGGACTAGTATAAGTATCTACAGTACTAATACTAGGAGCAGCTACATCTTGCAATTCAGGAACAACTTGCTCTACAGAAGGAGCAACTACTTCACTAACGTTAACAGTAGAATTAGTGGAAGAATCAGGAGGCACTTCTGAAATAGTAGGCACAGGAACTGGAGCAGGTACTATTTCCTGAGAAAAAGCATCAGTAGGAGAATTAATCATAGTAGACTGAACTTCTGGAATAGACGGATTAGAAATAAAACCACTACTAACATCTGCAACTGGAGTAGAAGCACCTATATTTTCCTTATCTACCTCCTGAGTACTAACTGATAAAGGATCAACAATAGGCACATTAGCCATCCCCTCTCCTTGAGAAGGATTATTTAAAGATTGACCAGCCGAAAGATTATCCATTGGTACATTAATACTCGGATTAGAAAAATTATCACTAATAGATGTACTCATAACTGTAGGAGCAATAACAGAAGTACTATCAACCATAGATGATTGCCCCCCTTGTACTGGAGCAGCATTAATTCCTATTGGCTGTTGCTCAAAAGCAGGTTGCACTGCCACAGTCTGATTAACTGCTTCATTAGAATTTGAAGGAGCATTCGTATTTATATTATTAGAGTTAACTCCCCCATTCTTCTTTTCTTTTCTACTAGTTACAATAAATATAATTAAAGCAATTACAAGCAATAAAACTCCACCTGTAATTAATAACCCAGGTATTGTTGTAAACCAATTTAACGAAAACATAAAATCTTCTCCCTCTATTTTATTCTATTAACATAGTATCAAAAAAAAAAAATAATTGCAATCATAATCATTAAATAATAATCTCTTTACAATTATTTACAATTTCAAAATGTAAACTATTGAAAATCATCCCAATAAGTTCCCCTAGGCATCCCTATTTCAAAAAGCATTTTCTCTTTAGTTACTGGATGAACCAATTCTAACTTATAACTACATAAGGCAATCTGAGTATGATCAATCCTACCATAACGTTGATCCCCACATAAAGGATATCCCCTACTAGCAAATTGTACTCTAATTTGATGATGTCTCCCTGTTTTTAAATTAATTTCTACTAAAGTTTCCCTTTTTAAATAATTTCTTTTCAACACTTTATAACATAACTCAGTATACTTACCCTTCTCTTTAGAAACAATTTGACTATTTCCTTGTTTATCCTTTTCTAAAAAATCTATAAATACTGAACTATCCATTTCCAAAATAGAATGAACAACAGCAAGATAAGTTTTTTTTATTTGTCCTAATCGCATTTGTTCTGATAATCTCCTAGCAGCCTTACTAGTTCTTGCAAAGACCATAATCCCTGAAACAGGTCGATCTAAACGATGAACAAGACCAAGATAAACATTTCCTGGTTTTTGATATTTTTCCTTGATATATTGTTTTATCATAGTAACCATGTCTAAATCTCTTGTATAATCACCCTGACTAAGTATATTACAAGGCTTATTAACAATAATAATATGATTATCTTCATATAAAACATTTAATTTATTCATAGCTTTCCCATCTACCATAAATACCACATGGAAGGATTAAATTATGCATAGTAACAGGAATTCCTACCTCACCACAACTAATATTACCAGAATAATTCTTATTAACAGTTAAACGAAGTAAATTGTCTAAAACTATTGGAGAAAGACCTGTAGTATAAGAATTAATCTGAAAAAAAATCGGATGATCACTAAGAATTTGTACACAAAGTTGAACTAATTCACAAAGATTCTTCTCTATATCCCAAACCTCACCATTAGCTCCTCTGCCATAGCTAGGTGGATCCATGATGATTGCATCATATTGATTACCTCTTCTAATTTCTCTTTTAACAAATTTAACAACATCATCTACCAAATAACGAATAGACTGATTATCTAATTGACAAGACTTAACATTTTCTTTACACCAATCAACCATACCACGCGAAGAATCTACATGTACAACACTAGCACCTGCACTTAAACAAGCACAACTAGCTCCTCCTGTATAAGCAAATAAATTTAAAACCTTAATTTTTCTTCTACTCCTCTTTATTTTTTCAATCATAAAATTCCAATTACTTGCTTGTTCTGGAAATAATCCTGTATGTTTAAACCCCATTTGCTTAATTTGAAAGATTAAATCATGATAACGAATTTCCCAAGAATGAGGAATACTTCTTAAATTTTCCCAATATCCTCCTCCCTTATTACTTCGATGATAAATTGCATCTATTTTCCCTTTATATTTTTCCTCCAAGTTACCATTATCCCATATAACCTGTGGATCAGGTCTAAGTAAATAGAATTTTCCCCATCTTTCGTACTTCATTCCTAAAGAACAATCAATAATTTCATAATCTAAAAAATCCTTTATAACTAACATAAAATCACCTAAAAACATTATAACGTAATTGAAAAAAAAAGTATATAACCGAAATAAATAACGAAAATACTTAAAAATATGTTAAACTAATAATGGTGAAGCTAAAATGAATGAAAATATTGGTGCTAAAGGTGGAATTCAAGATCGTAGAAGAAGTTTTAAAATAAAAAAGCGAAATTTAGAAAAATTAAAAAGAAAAAAGCAAAAAAGGGATTTGAATATTTTAAAAAGAAATGACATAAAAACTTTTTTTAGAATTATTCCTATAGCAATATTAGGAGAAAGCTTCAAAGTAATATTTGGAAACTCAAAAAAACAACAAAGAAAAACTATTATCATTACTCCTGATAAAATTAAAAAAACAAACAAACGTGAAAAAAATATAATAGAGATAGTTAAAAAGAAAAGTCCTTCTATTATCACTACTACACCACAAAAAAGGAAAGAACATCGTGAGCAAATAAATGAAATGATACCAATAGATAGAAATAAAACAACAAAAAGTGATAATAATTTAGATTTCGAAAAAAAGAAGAAACAACAGAAAAAAGAACAAGGAGAAAAACAAGAATATTACAAACAAAAAACTTCGCAACCTAATCAGAGAAATAATAAAATAATAACCACCTTCTCCCTCTCTCATCTTGCTTTAAACAACTTAAAAAAACATCCTAAAGAAATAATGAACGTTAAAACAAAATATTTGCAATTTAAAGAAAAAAAATCTAATAAAAATAAAAAAAATAGTAATAACTACCGAGAAAAACCAATAGTTAAAGGACAAAAACAACAAAAAAAGATAAATCGTATAATCGATACCAAAATTATAGAAGAATATACAAAAAAATTATACGATATTCGCTACTCTTTAAAAAAATTAATTTATGAATATCATAATCTAGTAGTCGAATCAGATGATATTTATACAAAAGAAGAAGCAGAGATACTACTATATAAATTAAATATAATTATTAAAAAAATAGAAGAATTAAAACAAAAAATCAAAATAGAAGATATAGATAAATATGATGATTCATATATCTATAATTTAGTAAATGAATACTTAAAAGAATTTAAAGATAGAAAATTTATTGAGGAAATCAAAGATTCTGATCTATATATTACCTTATCTGAAAAAATACAAGAATTAGATATAGAAAAAGAAAAATTAGAAAATAAATTAGAACTAAGAAAAGAAAAAATAGCATCTGATGAAAAAGATTTCGAAATAATAAAAAAGGAATTTGATATATTTGCTAAATTTGATCAAGATTTAATTAAATTCCAAAATGAACAAATCTATTTATTAAAAGAATTAGAATCAAACATTGAAAATTCTTTGACCATTACTGAAAAAGTAGAAAAAGAAGTAAAAGCAATGAATAATCGATGTAAAAAATTATTAGAATTGATTGCTTTACAAATGATGATTCCAAAATTAAAAGGCACAAAGAATATAATCACTTCAACTATGATTTATATGTACTATATGAGAAAAATACTACATCCTGAAGTAAAAACAAAAAAATACAAAATAATAAATATCACAGACTATAGTAACGATATAGAAAATAGTTTATATCAAATTAATAATATAACTGAAAAATTAAAAAATACATCTCAAAAGTTAAATTCTTTAATTAAAGAATTTGAAGAAAAATACAAAGAATATTTTGATATTATACCAGAATGTAAGAATCTACTATATAATCTTAAAAATGTTCAAAGTAATTTAAGGGAAAAAGAATATGAAATAAATAAATTAAAACAACAACAACAAAAGAATTTAGAAACAAATAATGAAAAAGTAAAAAGACTAAACAACAAAATAGAACCTTTCCCCCAAAAAAAAGAAAAAAATACAATTAACCATTGATTTTGTGTAGTTGTCAATGATGTGAGACAAAAATAAGTCGAAAAAAATATTAATTG
>CANRVH010000050.1 GCA_947643225.1 uncultured Clostridia bacterium | reverse complement strand
ATACTGACATTTTCAAAAAACGATACAACATGACATTATCACAAAATGATTACACTTTGGTGTTTTTATATTGACATATTCAATATAATATACTATAATACAACACAACAAATGGAGGGGGAATGAGAAAATGGCAAGTATGTCTACAATAGGCTATAGGATGAATGGAGAAGAGAAGTTTTTTCAATTTGCTCACGGTATTGAAAGATATACATATAGGGACGGAATTTTTGATGTATTAAGAATAGAAAGGGAGGGTGCTCAGAAGGTATTATTCATTAAAAAAAATGTAGATTTATTTTATTTGAAAGGTTATTTTTTTAATGATATAGATAAAATTATATGTGAAAATGAAGACAATGTATTAATTTTAGAGAATTGTATTTTTTGGGAAGAAAGGAATTTATCTATTGAAACCAGAAAGGTAACTTTAATAAAACCATCATATAAACCTTGTCCTGCTATATTAAGAGGCCCAGGATATCATGGCATATTTATTAAGTTTAACAAGGTTAAAGATGCTGCTTTATGTTTAGCAGATGACAAAACTGAAAAATGTGAAGAAAAAAGTCTTTATTGTTTTGCTAATAGCGATCTAGAAAATTTGTATATTACTGGAAATGGATCAAAATCTGCAATTAATGGGGTTCCTACTAAAAATCTAATAATCAAAAAGAGTGATTCAATAAAAATAGAATATCCCTACGATAAGGTTTGCGAAAATATAACGATACTTGATAGTGATGAAACTAAGCTTAACCCTTATAATATAACTTGTGAAAATATAACAGTTCTTAATAGTAATGTTTATATTTATAATGGTGTTAACTTTCATTATTTAGGTGCAATGAACAGTTCGATTGATGTTGACTATGATATTGGATCAGATAATAGTGTAGTGTGGCTAAAAAATAGCACTTTAAACGCTAAAGAAATATGTGGAGAAAATGCTAACTATTATCAAAGAGATGATCATGAAGGATGGATCGGTTATGGTATTAATGTTGGCATCAAAACAGCAAGATTTCTAAAAAACTTAAAAAAGGAACAGGATAGAGAAAATAAAGGATTAGAAAAAGAAGAAAGAAGAACAATAGAAGAGTATATCACTTTATTTCACATGAATAGTCAACAGAATAAAAATGATTTTGAACCATCAATCATATATATAGAACAAGATGAAGAAAAAATACTCTCCTTAGAACAATTTATGAGTTTTAAAGATTCTAATTATCTACAAGAGACAACAGAAAAGACTTTCATAATTCCAGAAAATATTAAATTACTGCATTTAAAAGATATTCCACTTGCCTACGATCAGAAAGTGTGTATTAGATTTCTTAATAATGAAACAACACTTATTTTAGATCATTGTACTTTTAATAATCAAGTTACATTCCATGGAGGAAATGTTGTTTTAAGTGATCCACAATTTCTTGATTCAAATAATAAACACCATAATAAGCCGTATAATAAGAAATTTTGTTTCTATGGAAATAATGATATAGACTTACTATTAAATGATACAAGCCAAGATGATAAATTAAAAATATTATATATGATTTTTGATGGAGAAAACGTTGACTTGAAGATAACAGGAAATGGTTCAAATTCAGTAGTTCGAGTTCCACAAGCGGCACTGTTGAAATCAGCTAATTTAAATAATGTAAAAGATTTGGATTTTTATGTTAATGCAGAAGAAATAATAATAGAAGATAGTAAAATAAATTTAGAAAAAAGTATTGATTTTCAATATTTAGCAACAACGAATAGTGAAATAAGTAATGTAGCTAATTTTGGAACTATACATAGCACAGCCTACTTTAAAACAACGCATTTATATTCTAGTAGTGATTGTGACATGAAAGTTTTAGGAGAATATGTAAAGGACAAAAGAGTTTGGTTGTCTGGTGAAAAAATCATTGGTGGCGAGGGTATAGTAGACCTATGTGGTAATATTAATGATAAAGATAGATTTTTAGATAGATATTTCTTTCAATATGAAGTAGAACACGCAGTAGAAGACAAAACAAAAACTATATTTAAGCATTGTCTTGAATCTAGAAAACGTACTGAGGCGATAATGAACCAAATTTTTGATTTACAAGCACAAGAAGAATTTAGAAAAACAGAAGGCTTTCAAAAATTAAAGAGATAGATCGAACATTATAAATAAGTTATATTTTGAAACTCCACATTTATAGTAGAATTATTTACTCTAAAAAGTGGAGTTTTTTTAACAAAAGTTATATAATTTTTTGACTATCTTTTTATAAGTTCTTAATTGTCATTATATCCTTTATTTATAAATATTTACGGCATTTTTATTTTTGGAAGGTATTCACATATATTTTTATAATTTCTCATATTTTTGCTTTCAAAAGTAGTAAATTGGTAGTAAAATTCAGAAAGTTTTTAAAGTATTAATTTGAAATATTAAAAAATACTATGCAATGTCATAGTATCGAAGTATAGCCTTATAGGTGAGACTAGTGGTGTAGACACTAAAGTCTTCGCCATAATAAGGTATAGTATTACCCTTATTATGTAGCATGAAGCATGTAGCAAACATCATTATTTTTCGTTTATTTTCAATATAATATTTAAAAAATTTTTACACGTTATGCAGGTAATCTAGTATTTTTACTGTTTTATCTAAAACTGTATATAGTTTATTTCTATCACACAAATCAAATTTATCACTATAAAATTTTTCAAAAATCTTTAATAGATTATCAAAATATCCGTTTATATTTATTATAAATATGGGTTTACTATGCTCCCCCTAATTTTTTATTTTAAATAGATGTAGCTAATTCAGCTAAAGCTCCATAACTACCAGGCATAATAATAGTAATATCCCCATTATTAACTAAATATTTTAATTGGTCAGTTGCAGTCTCTGTCTCAATTATTTTATCAGATTCTATTTTTGTTAAAAATCCACTAAATTGTTTTGGAAAAACTGATATAACTTTTCCTCCATTTTCTTTTACACCTCTATATAATTCTCCCATCATTCCCTTATCAGAGGAACCAAAAACTAGAGTGTGTCCATTTAAAGCAATTATTTTTCCTAATTCTCTTGCTGATTCTAAATATATTGAGTCAACATCTTCCGAACTACTACACCCAACAAATATTTCCATTTCTTACCTCCTATTGCTTAAACTCACTGTTATTATTATATATTTTGCATTTTAATATTTATTGTTAATTTGTAATAAAATTATTGTCTAGAAAACAAATGTTCGATATAATTAATTTAGGAATATTTAGTTAGTTTAGGTACTATTCTCCTTTATTTTTTTAAAAGTGAAAGGAGGTGAAATTATGAGAAAATCAGAGAAAACTCTAATGAATATCATAATACTCCTTATTATTGTGATTTTAGTCATATTAATAAAAATAGTACCAACTGTATAAGTCGGTACTAAATCAATTGAAATTGGAATAGTACCTAACTCTTCAAAACTAGGTATTCCTTTTTTATTTTATGCAAGTTTCCTTGACATATTCATTATAGCATTAAAAATGGTTTACTAGCAAGTATTTTCTTTAAGATTAAAAAAATTCTTGGAAGAATTTAAAACTTCTATAAAAAGTAGTAAATTAGTAGCAAAATAGATATTAAATAATTCATATATTATTTAAAATAAAGGACTCGCGATGGAAAACTAATATTTTTAAAATAAAAAAAGAGACTTTTTATCTCTAACTTATACAGACTCTACAATTAATTTAATAGCAGTCTTCTCAATACCTTCTATGGTGATATCTGTAAATGCAGGTATACAAACTAAATTTTTTCCAGAAGGAGCGATAAACCCTCTTGCAATAGCTATTGCTTTAATTGCTTGATTAAGTGCTCCAGCTCCAACTGCTTGAATTTCTACTTTTCCCTTTTCTCTAAAAACATTTGCAAGGGCTCCTGCTACACTACTTGGATTAGACTTTGATGAAACTTTAAGTGTTTCCATTATGATCATTCCTTTCTATAGTTTTAATTTATGTTACAAATTTTTAAAATAGACTTGTAAAAGTTAAAAAAAAAAATTATAATGAAAACAAATCTGTGATTAGAGAAAATAATATATTATTTATTAAAGAGAGGTTATGGTAGGTGGAAATAACTATAAATACTTATTTAGTCTACTCTATGAGATGAAGGAAACTTCCGGTTATGCCGTTATGAAATTAAGAATGAAAAGGATGGTACCGTGCATCAGCGCTCCTTTGGTACGATTCTTTTTTTGTCATAAAACAAAGGAGATGGTCCTGATGATTGATACACACTACGACTTATTAACAATTGCCTATATTGCTTATTTAAAGAATGATTACTCTTATTTAGAAAAAATTTCACATTATTTTAATGAAAATAATGTAATAGGCGTATTTGCCAATTTATATTTTATGAGTAAAATGGAAATGTTTGAAGAACTGCATCCGAAGTATTACCAAGAAAATATCTCAGTTTTAGAAATGTTTAAGATATCAAAAAAGATAATAGATTCCTATTTACCAGATACTGATATTTTATATAGTATAGAAGGGGCAGATTTGATAAAGGGTCCTCTGGAATTGGAACAATTATATGATCAAGGCCTAGATTCTTTAATTTTAACTTGGAATACAAAAAGTAAATATGGTTCAGGAAACAGAAGTAATCAGGGGCTTACAATAAAAGGAGAAGAATTATTAAAAAAAGCAATTTCATTAGGAATGGGGATTGATTTAAGTCATGCTAATGAAAAAACTTTTGAAGGAATGATTAGGATCATTAAGGAAGAACAACGAAAAGGAATCAATGTTTGCACTTATGCCAGTCATTCAAATAGTAGAAGTTTATGTAATAGAAATAGAAACTTAACAGATCAACAGTTAAGAGAAATAAAAAATGTTAATGGGCTAGTAGGAGTATTTTCAAATAGAAATTTCCTTGTAGAAGATGAAGTAAAAGATAAAGTATCTACTCAAGAAAAGGAGATAGCTTATTTAAAGCATATTGAACATATTTCAAAGATTATGGGAAAAGATAATACTATGTTAGCAACAGACGATATGGATTTTTGTAAAGAAGTCGACCAAGAATATGGAGAAGTCCAATTGTTCGATTATTCGAGTTTATCGAGGAAGGTATACCATGTACTAGAAAGTCAATATGATCAGGATACGATCTTTCAAATGATGTATCAAAATGCTAAAGATAAGGTATTGAATAAAATTAGAAAAGCAAAAGGAAAAGGAGAAAAAAGATGATAGATATTAAATTAATTAGAGAAAATAAAGAATTAGTAAAAGAAAATATTAAGAAGAAATTTCAGAATGAAAAATTAACTTTAGTTGATGAAATTTTTGAAATGGATATTAAAATCAGAGAAACCCAAACAACATGTGATAAGTTAAAAGCAGATAAAAATAAAATGAGTGCCCAAATCGGAAAATTAATTCAGGAGAAGAAGTTAGAAGAGGCAAATTCTATTAAAAATAAGATAGGAGAAATGGCTGAAGAAATAACAGCTTTAGAAGAAACTCAAGAAAACTTAAAGAAAGAAATCAAGGATCGGATGCTGGTCATTCCAAATATTATGGATTCTTCTGTTCCAATAGGAGAAGATGATTCTAAAAATGTAGAAATTGAAAAATTTGGGGAACCAATTGTACCAGATTATGAGATTCCCTATCATGCAGATATTATAGAAAGTTTAAATGGCATGGACAAAAATGCTGCTGGAAGAACAAGCGGCCAAGGATTCTATTACTTATTAGGAGATATTGCCAGACTTCATGAAGCGATGCTTAGCTATGCTAGAGATTTTATGATTGAGAAGGGATTTACCTATGCTATTCCACCATTCATGATTAGAAGTGATGTTGTAGAGGGAGTGATGTCTTTTCCTGAAATGGAAGCAATGATGTATAAAATAGAAGGGGAAGATTTATATTTGATCGGAACAAGTGAGCATTCGATGATTGGGAAATTTAAAGGTCAAATTGTTAAAGAAGAAGACCTGCCAATAGCAATGACTTCCTATTCTCCATGTTTTAGAAAAGAGGGAGGATCACACGGATTAGAGGAAAGAGGACTTTATCGCGTTCACCAATTTGAAAAGCAAGAAATGATTGTATTATGTAAAGAAGAAGAGGCTATGACTTGGTATAATAAAATGTGGAGTTATACTGTTGAATTTTTTAGAAATTTAGATGTTCCAGTAAGAACATTAGAGTGTTGTAGTGGAGACCTTGCAGATTTAAAAGTAAAATCATGTGATGTAGAAGCATGGAGTCCAAGACAGAAAAAATATTTTGAAGTGGGAAGCTGTTCAACATTAGGAGATGCACAAGCAAGACGTTTAGGAATTCGTACTAAAGGAAAAAATGGTACATACTTTGTAAATACCTTAAACAATACAGTAGTAGCAACTCCACGTGGTTTAATTGCTGTTATTGAAAATAATTATCAGAAGGATGGAGGGATTAAAATTCCGAAAGCTCTACAACCATATATGGGAGGCAAAGAAAAAATAGAAAAAGAAAATAGTTAGCTAATATAGACTAAGAAATATATAGGGGGGGATGAATGAAAATAGTATATGATAGAAGAAACAAGTTTTGAACAGATAGTAGATGAAATAAACTGGCAAGATTTTCTTAAAGAAAATAAATTGGTTATTCTACCAAAAATTCCATATGCATCTGATCCAATTTGTTCAAGAATTTACGAAAAGATTCAAAAAAAGGATTTAAAAGGTGACATAATGTACATCGCCTTAGAAATTTAACTTATATATTAAATAAGGAAAGAATACAAATTTTAAATTATGGTCCAGGCTTTTATGAAAAAGATTTTATAGACTTTCCAATAAGATATTATCAGAATAAGGAAAAGAAAATAATTGATCCAAAACAAAGAAAAATGATATTTATCCCTAGTTACGAAGTTTTTTTGGATATAGAAAAAATTGAAGATACCTTAAAAATATATTTAGAAGAGGGAAACTTTTTAGTATTATTAACATTCACGGGAAATCACTATGGATTCCCATTTTCAATAGATATTGGAGATATTCTAGATACTAAGAACTATGCCAATGAATATAGAAGGCTAATTAATTTTTTTAGGATGTTGAATATTGAAGAAAATCAAGTTAGTAACTTTAAAACAAGCTATACAGGAATAAACTTTAGAGAAGGTTGTTATAATTTCGGTTATTCATATAACAATATGAATGAGTTTTTTGAAATATGGGTAGAATACATAAAAAATAAAGGATATAACATTGATGAAAGATACTTCATAGGAAATTTTATCCATAATTTAAAAAGAATAAGAAAAATACCTAATCAATACTTATTAGACCATGCCTCAACAACAGACGAATTTAATAGAATAGTAAAAGAAAAAGTATTAAAATAAATGATATAGAAAGATAAAAATATCAGAAGAAAGAGAATAGATTACATGAACAAAATAATTTTATTAGTAGGAGATAGTGGGGCGGGGAAAGACTTCGTTTTATCTGCTATAAAAGAGTATGATCAAATTGAAGTAGTAAGGCGATTTATTTCTCGTAGTCCAAGAGATAATGAACAAGAATCCATTTCATCTATCTTTAATGTTCCTATCGATAAAATAAAAAAACTAGATTATTATTATGAAGGTATAGAAAATGGCCAATGGTATGGAATTTTCAAGTTAGACTTAGATTTAGCTTTAGCAAAGTCAAAATCACCAATTGTTGTTTGTCCTAATTATGAAAATTATTTACAAATAAATAACGATTATAGAGGCAATGTCGTTCCCTACTTTATATATCGTGGATATTCAGATGAAGAATTAGAAAAATGGAGATTATCCTTAATAGCTAGAGGAAGTAGTTTAGAAGAAATTGAATCTAGAGAAAAAAAAGAGACCAATATTTTAGAGAATTATATGTCAAACATTTCGAAGAATATGGTTCTAATGTCATTTTAAATCTTTATGACATTACAACTGAAGAAGAGATAAGACTACAATTTGAAGGGCTATGTAAAAAAAATGACATTGATATAGAGCTTATTGAAAAGTCTAAACGAAATAAATAATAATATTATAATAAAGAATGAATAAAAATATCACTTTAATAAAAAAGATATATAATAAGAGATATAACAATATAAATTAAATAGGAAAATGAAATACCTGAAATAGTTAATACTATATAGAAAAATATACTTCATTTTAAAAACTATACTAAAAAAGATTAACACAGTTCAAATGTTAGTGTAAAGAGTTTTGGGGATTTTTAGAAAAAAGAATGAAATTTGATAAA
>CANRVH010000049.1 GCA_947643225.1 uncultured Clostridia bacterium | reverse complement strand
CATATCGCTTTTCTATTTTTTACTTTTTTGGTGTCACATCATTGACAACTACACACATCAATTTTTGTTAAATTTACCAACCACTAGATTAACTATAAAATAGTACAATACTATTTTATTCCCCTTTGAATTAATAACTCCTCCTTCTTAGATATTATCCAATGATTTAAAGATGACCTTAAAGTAGAAAAACCATTTGCCGTCTCCACAATTTTAGCCTTACTTTTCCTATTTATTCTATAATCTAAATCTTTAATACTAAGCTTCAAATGATGATTATCCTCATCAACATCCAATATTTTAACTTTAATCGTTTCACCAATTTCCACATAATCACTAACGTTTTTTACATAATTACTACTAATTTCTGAAATGTGGACTAACCCACTATAATAATTATTTAAACTAACAAAAATTCCATACTTTTCTATTCCTGTAACACATCCTGTTACAATATCATTACACTTAAAATCAGTCATATCTATCACTCTCTTTTTTTTATTGTACCACAAAAAAACTTTACTATAAAGCCTTTTATGACTATAATAAAATAAGGTGATAAAAATGCAAGAAAAAGAAATTATTCAAAAAATTGAAACAGAAATTGCTAAAATACAACCATTTATGATGAGCGAGGGAGGTATTTTAGAATTTATTAAATATGAAAATGGAATTGTTTATGTCCATTTAGGAGGAGCATGTGCTAGCTGTGGACTTATAGATATTACTTTAAAAGAAGGAATAGAACAAATTATTACTGCTGCTATTCCAGAGGTAAAAGAAGTTAGAAGAATAGACTAATCTCATATCCAGTCGATACTGGGTATTTTTGTATGATGATTAATAATTTTATAAATCATTTCCAAATATTCTTCATATTCCCCTGTTCGCCTAATAATAGAATAACTACTACTTTCAACTTCCCGATCATTAATAATTTTTTCATATATATCAAAATAAAAGGAAGGATATAACATTCTACCATATAAAAGCTGATATCCATAATTACTAAGTCCAGAACTAATAATTATTTTATTTAATGTATTGTAATCATAAAGATTTTCCACAAATAAAAACTTTAAATATTCACTAATATCTCTTGCTTTGTGATCAATAACTATATTAAGAGGATTATAAAAAAAGATTTTTTTACTACTACATATTCTCCTATGACTAATAACCAAATAATCAGTATCTGTTGGCTTTGATACCATATGGTTTAAGTAACTAATAGAATTTTCAGCCATACCAATAAAATAATCAACTGACTCATCTAATACTTGATATTGACTTTTTATATGCTCTCTTTGATATTCTAAATAATCAATCTTCTTTTCTATTAAGCTAACCCAATTATTTCTAAGTAAAGGAATAATTCCTTTATCAAGTGCTACACGTTGTGCTTTTAAGTCTAAATAATCAATATTAGTATTCTGACAGTTAATTCTCAATAAAACATATTGTCTACCATGAAAATAAGTAATTGGGCTATTATTCCGATTTAATATGATTTTATGATATTTTTTCAAATTAGTATTTAATCTATAAATAGCATTAATTTCATCACCATTTCTATTAGTATAAAGAAATATATAATAATGATGATGATATTCAAAATAGTAATATCCCTTTCTCTCATGAACAGTAAGATTTAAAAAATGATAATAATATTCCAAAAAGTTTTTCATCCTGTTCACCTCATACTAAATTTTATGATAAAAAAAAGGAGATATTCTACCTCCTTATATTCGTCTACCTTTTTCTGGCTCATCTACATTAGAAACTTCCAATGCTGCCTTCAATGCATTAATCTCCGCTACAATATCACTATTATTACGCTCCATCTCTTCGGACATTTGTTGCTGTTTTGCTTCATCCACAACAGCTTGATTAATTTGTTTTTGTAAATCACTTGTTTTATTTACTATTTCTTCAATATATTGATTCCTCATCTTAATATAATCATTATTCATTTGACAAAGATCATTATATTTTTTAACAGCTTTAGCATTAGATTGTGATTGTAATCTAGCCTTTTGTTGCATAGCATGATAATTTTCTAAAAAGTGATCTACAGAATCAACAGCATCAGTAGATGATGTCATAGAAGATTCAGTTGCAAAATTAGGATCAAAACTTATCGGACTAATATCATTTGAACTAGTCTCTTCCATTTTACTCACCTCACCCTGAAAATATCTCTCATTTTCTTCTTGAGCTCCATCGTGAGTAATATAACTTTCAGCCCCTTTTATATTAGACTCATACTTTGGTAAAGGTTGAATTCGTTCACTTATTTCCTCCTGACTAGTCACTCCCATTTTTTCCAACTCATTTTGAAAATATTGCTTATTTTCTTCTATATGTTGTTCAACGACTCCAGAAACTTCATCTAACTCATTTGCAGAAGGAGTTCCTCGCATAGTTTCTTGAAGAGTTTGATTAACAGCATCTTGATAACGATCTATAGTATTAGCAATTTCTAACCTCTCTGCATCTATACTACCCCTAAAATCATCCTGTAAACTTTGATTAACTGGTATTAAATGTTCATCAACAGAAGCCTTAACCTCAGTAATTGGATCTGATGATAAGCCTTTACCATGGTATTTTGCAGCTACCATAGAAGACTTTCGTGCTTCTCTAAACATAGAAGGTAATAAACGTAAAGGCTTTTTCTTTTTACCATTTACTAATTTTCTACTATTAATTAAATCATGTTCCTCAATCAAAATTGTAATTTTTTCTTCAATTCTATCAATTTTTTTCTGAATTCGTTCTATTTCACCATACTCAACCATATATACATTCTTAGAAAATTTTTCTTTTTTTCCTTCAAGTTCAAATACTTTTTCTTGTAACACATTTATCTCTTTATTAATTTGTCGTCTTCTCTTTCTTCTAGCTATAAGTCCAAGACGAGTTTTAGGTGTAAACTGAATACCACGTGAAATTTGACGATTATGCGTAATATCAATTTTTTTAGGAGCTTCTATTATATTTGTTGTCTCTATCATAATCTATTCCTCCTTATTAGTCTTCTTTAGATAACTCTCTTAATACATCTTTAATACGACTCCACTCCTCCTCATTATCAATACCTAGTAATGTAGGAGTATCACCGTCTTTATTTACATTAGAAACATATACTGTAACATTGCCATTTACATCTGTCTCATTTCTAGTATAAACAACATACTCTTTTTTAGTATCCTTAAATTCAAAAGCAATAATAACCTCTACCTCTTCAACATTTCCATCTTCACCTACAATAGACATCATTTGCTTATCTTGTTCTAATTCTATTTCTCTATTATCCATATTTCTATCTCCTTACTATCATATATAAACATTTTATCATATATTTTCATATTTGCAAGTACTCTAATCGACTTTTTTTAGTAAAAAATAATTCGCCTTATATCCACAATAATCCTCTATATATTGATCCACTTTTGAAATATCATTAAATTCCTTAAATCTAGAATTCTTTTTATGACAAAATCCTTTTAACCGAAGTTTATCATAAGAATAATCCCCTAAAATATAGTCAAAATCATAAAAATAATCTGTCATTAAAGATTCTATCTCCTCATAACAAAAACAATGATTAATCTCTCTTTCTATTGTATACTTTTTATCACCAAATTTAATATTTTTCATCCTATCACCAAATATAATTATACCAACTATTATTCAATAGGTAAAGAATAGTCTTGAGAGTTCTTTTCTATACTACCATTATAATATATGGGGATTTTACCCTCTATTACTTTCATAGCTATAGGAACTTTTTTCTTAATAACCAAATCCTCTGT
The DNA here is from genome assembly GCA_947643225.1 of uncultured Clostridia bacterium. Taxonomy (GTDB): domain Bacteria; phylum Bacillota_I; class Bacilli_A; order RF39; family UBA660; genus UBA2730. The sequence goes on along the minus strand of CANRVH010000049.1, from coordinate 4,676 downwards.
TGCTATTGGTACCACTAATCTTTCCGTAATAGAAACTTCCACATTAACTTCCAAATAAGCATTATTCATTCCATATGACTTAATTTGAGTATGAATAGAAGTTAAAACTTCTCCAATAAAAGTTAATTTAACAGGAATAATAGGTCCTGTATTAGCAAATAAACTATTTCCAAAAATACTTCCACTACTTGTTTCACATACAACACCATATCTTTGATGAGGAAAATTTTTACCTTTAAGACCATCACTAATATCAAAATTTTTCACTTTTCCCATTTCCAGATCAATCAATTTTTTTTGAATTGTTTGAGAGATTAATTTTAATAATTCATTGACATGCCTCGGATCAAAATCAATCATTTCTATTTCACCATTATCATTTTTTGACAAAGTAAAAATATCACTATGAATATATCCTTTATCTATAATTTCACTAATAGAAGTATTAATAACAGAAGTAGTTAATCTCTTAGCCTCAACTGTAGCATATTTCATAATACTAGAATTTAATCTTTTACTAATATAAATTACAACAATATAACTAACTAAAATAATTACACTTAAAGATATGAACAAATATTTTCTCTTCTTCATTTTAAACTAACTAAAATCACATCTTCCCCTATTTTTTTAATATCTGCCCATGATATTTCAACATCCATATCCTTATTTAAAAAGGAAAACATTGCTCCTTTGCTTTCTATAATTAAAGAATCAATATTTCCTGTTTCCTCATTAATTTTCACATCAATAATATTACCAATATTTTTTCCATCAGTCATATTAACCAAATTTTTACTTTGTAAGTCTGATAAACGCATAACATCACCTAATTAATGGTATTTAAAAAAAAGCACTTTTATGCTTTTTGTTTCATCATTTAAACCTATTTTAATACTTTTTTCAATTGTTTAATTGCAGACTTTTCTAATCTAGAAACCTGAGCTTGACTAATCATTAATTCATCAGCAACTTCCATTTGCGTTTTTCCAATAATAAATCTTTGATCTAAAATAAATTTTTCCCGTTCATTCAAATCTCTAATTGCATCATCAACACTCATTCTAATCTCTAAATCTTGATTATTAACTTTTTTATCTTCTATTTGATCATACAAATAAATCGTATCTCCCCCATCATTATAAATAGAAGAAAATATACTAACAGGATCTCTTAAAGAATCGAGTGCTAAAACAACATCATAACTACTAAGATCAAGAATTTTAGCAATTTCTTCATAATCTGGAAGTTTTCCTGTTTTAGTTAAAATATCTTCTTGAACTTTTAAAGCTTTATAAGCTGTATCCTTTAAAGAACGACTTACTCTTAAACTATTATTATCACGAATATATCGTTTAATCTCTCCTAAAATCATAGGAACAGCATAAGTTGAAAATCTAACTTCATGGGAAAGATCAAAATGATCAATCGCCTTCATTAGTCCAATACATCCAACTTGAAATAAATCATCCATATTCCCTTTATTAGTAAATCTCTTTAAAATAGATAAAACTAATCGTAAATTCCCACTAGCTAACCTATCTCTAGCATTAGGATCACTTCCATTTTGCATATTAATAAACAATTCATACATCTCTTCATTCGTTAATACCTCTAAATTACTAGTATTTACTCCACTTATTTCGACCTTATTTAAATTCATAATAAAAATTCCTTTCACCTTTATATAGGTATGAAAGAAATTTTTTTATTCATGATTCATCATATTTTTCTAAAAAAGAAGTTTTTATCCCATCCACTTTATAACCTAAAAGAGTCTCTAGATTAACATTTTCTGTTGCCTTAAAAATATTATAACAAATATTAGGATTTTCCCGTTTCAAATTAGTAATAAATCGTTTAACCTCTTTTCTTTTAGACTTACTTTCAAGATCACTCTCTCTTGTAAACCTACAAGCACAATTAATAAATGTTAAAGAATGAAAATTAACCCACTTAATAATATTTTCCTCCTTAATAAAATATAAAGGCCGAATTAATTCCATTCCTTCAAAATTAGTACTTTTTAACTTAGGAGGCATACTTTTAAATTCTCCTCCATAAAAAATACTCAACAAAACTGTTTCTATAACATCATCAAAATGATGTCCTAAAGCAATTTTATTACAACCTAAATCTTTTGCCCTTTGATAAAGAAAGCCTCTTCTCATTCTAGCACATAAATAACAGGGATGCTTCTGATTTAATTTTTCTGCTACTTCGAATATATCTGATTGAAATATTTGAATAGGAATATTTAACAATGTAGCATTTTCCTTAATCTGTTTTAAGTGAACCAAATCATAGCCTGGATCCATCACAATAAAAACAAGTTCAAAAGAAACTTTTCCATGTTTTTGTAACTCTTGCATTAATTTAGCAAGTAACATCGAATCTTTTCCTCCTGAAATACAAACTGCTATTCGATCATTTTCCTTAATAAGTTCATAATTTTTTACTGCCCTAGAAAATTCTCTCCATAAAACTTTTCGAAAAGTAGTAATAATAGAATGTTCAACATCTTGATAAGTTAACATCGCATCCCCTTCTTTTTCATTAAATCACCTCACTCTAATTATTTTTTAATAAATATGAAAATTCCCTCGGAACTTCCGCAACATAAGTATGGTACTTCTTTTCTTGTCTATGATAAATAACTAATGACTTAGCATGCAAATATAATCTCTTTTCTTGATCCTGATTTCCATATTTCTTATCTCCTACAATAGGATGATTAATATGAGCAAGTTGTACCCTAATTTGGTTCTTACGACCTGTTTCAATATCAATTTCAAGTTCACTATAATTTCTTGTACTACGAATCACCTTATAATTAGTAATTGATTCCTTCCCATCTCTTGTAATATAAACCAAATTAGTCTTTGTTTCTTTTAAAAAATGAACTAATCTATCTTCTTTCTTTTTAGGCTTACCATGAACAATAGCAATATATTTTCTCTTAACATTCTGATTCCAATCTTTTTGATAAAGATTTTTAGTATATTCATTCTTTGCCATCAATAAAACTCCACTAGTATCCTTATCTAGCCGGTGAACAATAAACAATTTAGTATGTTGACGAGTACTTTTTAAGTAACTAGATACTAAATGATACACCGTTTCTTCTTTTTCCTTACTAGTCGCAATTGTCAAAAGATTACTAGGCTTATTTACAACAATAATATTCTTATCTTCGTAAATAATAGGAAAAGGTAATATAGACTTAATTTTAGCCTTTGTATCAATAAATATAATTGAATTCTTTATCAAAGGATAATCATACTTAGTCGTTTTAACTTGATTTACATAAATACTTCCATACTTTAAATATTCCTTAATTTTCCTCCTTGGCATATCTAAATTTTCCTCTAAATATTCTAATAAAGTCGAATTTTTATTTACTATTAATTTCATACTATACCACCTTTTTATCTACTTAATCAAAAGAATTTGCCTTAAACTTTTTTCTACTCCTTTTTTATTATTAGAACAAACAACCTCTTTACAAACCTTTTTCAAATCAGTTACAGCATTATCAACAGCAATACCAAATCCTACTTTCTTTACCAATTCTAAATCATTATAATAATCTCCATAAGCAAGAATTTCATCGCTCTTTATTCCTTCCTTTTTAGCAATAAACATAGAAGCCTGATATTTAGAAACACTAGAATGAGTAATTTCAATTAAATAATCTTTATAATCATATTTATGTAAATTTAAATTTAATTCTAATTTCTGATCTTTAATCTGTTTTAGTATTTCTTTACTATTCTTTTGTGTTTTTGTATGAATTTCTATTTTATATACCTTATTACAATTCAAAAAATCATCTAAATCACGAATAATAATCTCATTAGTCTCTTCTTGATTAACATTAAAGAAACATTTAGAATGATCTGTACATAAATAAATTCTTACTGCTTGATTTTTATATTGACGAACAATTTTTTTTATTACTGTCTTTTTTATTGTTCTTTCAAAAATACAATCATCCCTTAAAACATCGTAAATATAACCGCCATTCAGAGAAATAATATAATCAATAAAATTAACATCCTTTATATAATCTTTAATAAAATTAACATCTCTTCCTGATGCAATCACAAATTTACAATTTCTCCTTCTAATTTCATCTATAGTTAATACGGTTGACAAAGAAATCGCTAAATCATCATCTAAAAGTGTTCCATCAAAACCACTTACCACTAATTTATACATTGTATCACCTACTACTAAAATACTATAAATATTACTATATCACGTTATAATACCTTTTTAGTATACAATAATTTCCATTTTTATAAAAGAAAAACTTCTGCTATAACAGAAGTTAAAATTCTAAATGGCGGAGCAGAAGGGATTTGAACCCTTGCGCCAGTTGCCCGACCTACACCCTTAGCAGGGGCGCCTCTTCAGCCTCTTGAGTACTGCTCCAATTAAGTCCTCATCATGCTTTCGCACTTATAATATTACAGTAGTTTAGAATTTATGTCAACTGATTTTAGTATAATTTTCATCATTAAAAAATAACAATCTATAATAAAGTTAACTCTTTTACTAAAGATCAACAAAATTTAATCCAAAAGAAAAACTCTATACAGAGTTAATTTTCCAAATTTGGTGACGAGTACGGAATTCGAATCCGTGAATGCTGCCGTGAAAGGGCAGTGTGT
>CANRVH010000048.1 GCA_947643225.1 uncultured Clostridia bacterium | reverse complement strand
GATATTATATCACATCGTTCGAAATTTCGTGTCTATATATCTATACTAACACCATTTCTTCTTAATTCTTTTATAAATGTTTTTAATTGTTTTGATTTATTTTTTGTTCTTTCCACTTTTTTTAAATATTGATCTCCTATTTTATAATTTTCTTGCGCATAACATTCTTTAGCATAAATTAATGCAACAATATTTTTTTGTTCTTCATCTAGACCTATATTTAAACACGCTTCATCAAGAGGTACCCCAGTAGAAATCAATTTTGCAATTTGATCTAGTTGTTCTATTCCATAATGATCATCTAGGTCATTTTTAAAATCATTTGTTGTCATTCTAACATACCTTTTCCTGTCTTCAGCTGGTATTAATCCTTTTAAATCATTTATTATTTCTGTATAATCAACCGATGTATCCTCACCTTTAGCTAATTCATTAGCTATTGTTAAAAAGTCAATTGCAGTCTTTTTATCATGTTTTTTTAAATATGCAAATCCAAGTTTTGAATAAACGAATGATTTTGGATTCCCCTTTTCTAATAATTGTCTATATGCACTTATACAAGTATCATAATCTCTAATATTATAAGCATTATTCCCTATTGCAAATATTTCCTTTTTATCTAGATATTTAGGTGTATCTGGTTTAACCCTCAATACTACTTGCCTTGAATCACCTGCTGGAATACTAAATGATACAATATTTGGAGTATTTTCTATTATTTGTTCTATTTCCTTTATTCTTTCGCTATCCATTGGATTTAATAGGACTATTCCTTTTTTATATAACTCTTCTAGTTTTTGATTAATTAGATCGTTGGCATCAAAATCTTTATTTTTTATTTGAATTGTTTTATTATTACCTTTTTTACTATTTAATCTATCTTCGGTATTTTTTAATACTTGTTTTAATTCTTCTATTTGTCCAAGATGATTTAATTTTTTTAAATATTCTCTAGCTTCTTCAAAATCATTTTTGTCTAATGCCTTATAAAAACCTTGAATACATTCTTGAATACTGTTAATAATCTCTTGGTTATCTTCTCTTGTTAACTCAGAAAAGGTGACCTCTTCTTTGATGGAATCTTTTAATACATAATGACCACGTTTAATTCTTTCAAGGGTTTCATTCTTTATTAAATTTGCTAAATCTTTTGAGTTAAAACCATATCCGTTTAGAAGCTTTGTGGTTAATTCTTGTCCCTTTAATACACTTTCATATATTTTTTTTACATTTTTTTCATTTATCATTATTTCATTCCTCCTATATTTTTTTACCATAATTATCATCTTTTTATTTTCTTATCTTAGATAAATTTAATTTTATGGTACTCTTTTTTTTCTTGATCTACAATTTGAAATCGAATCTGAATACATTTTTATTTTTTTTTATATGATATTTGGTTTTTTTGCAAATAATCTAAAGCTTCGATAGAGAATCTATTTATTTTTTTACCTTTTTTTACTTTGTGTTCAATACTATTTTGTAGTGTTAAGATAATTGCTTCATCAATATTTTCTATGGCGATTTCTCTTTCCTTTTCAATATGAGGATAAACTCTTCCATCCTCTGTTTTATCTGCTAAATAAATGATTTTATCTAGCATAGTCATTTTTTTTCTTGCTGTTGTGTGATATCTAACTGCATCGCTCATTTCCTTTGTAAAATGATATTTTCTTTCTAAAATATCTGCACCTATATATCCGTGAATTAAATATCTATTTTCAGGGAGCAACAACTTTTGATCTAGATTATGTTTTATGATATATTTTTTCGAATCTTTCTCACTCATTTCCTTTGCTATATCATGTGCTAGAGCAGTTATTTGTGCTTGTTCAAGATCTTGGTCATATAATATAGCATATTTCATTGCCTTTTGCATCACTCTTATGGAATGTTGATATCTTTTCTCTGATAAATTCTTCTTTAAATAATGATCTATTTCTTTTATTTGTTTTTTAATATTCATTACTTTAACTTTTCCCCTCTAAATGTTCCCATTTTATCACGATAATAGGCTACTCCATAAGGAGATTTTAATAATGGAATAATATCTGGGTCGTAATTACAAATCGTATTTAAATCATATATTCCTGAATTTTTAATATCCTTTACATATTCATCTGTTTCCTCACCTTGAAAAAATCTCCAACCACTATCAGGGTAATTTTTATTTGGTTCTTCTCTATACATGTAGCCTATTTTATTTTTCTCGACCATTATTTTATCTGTTGCAATTGCTCCACTTGGCCCTTCCCATTCTAATAATTGTTTTATCTCTTTTCCTTTTATTTTAAATTCTTTCATTACTGCCTCCATCATTATTATAAAATAAATAGAGCTTTATAAAAAGTCCTATTTATTAATTTGTTTAATTTCTGTATAAATGATGATATAAATTACCACAGATAAGGGAATAAAAACAATTATTGCTTGTAAAATATTTTCTAAATTATAATTAGGAACTATTTTTGTAAAGCAATATATAAATAATGTTAATGTTAGTACCATTGTTATACTTAAAGAAATGATGACATTTTTTGTTTCTTTATTTTTTCTTACTTTGATTTTTTCTTTTGCTTCATTTAATTTATACGGTTGTCTACATCCTATATAGAACATTGTGGATGCGATAAAAAATAGTGGTGACATGTATACTAAAAGTGAGATCATTTCTTTTATCTGCAATTTTCCTATTACTATTCTAAAATCTGAACTTATTATACTATATATAATAATTAATAAGTATGGGAGAAGGAAAGAATAAAAAAAGTATCGATCTATGTTAATATGGCAATTATAAAGTGCATTTAGTTTATTATCTAAATTACCAAAAATCCAGAGCATGATTATCATTATTATAGAAAATATTTCTGTACTGATCATATAAAAGGTAAAATCTGGTCTAAATCCTATTTTTATCCATAGGGATATACTCATTAAAAGAAAAATTGACTTAATTGTTAGACTTTTATAATTCGTTATACTATTTTCAATTGTACTTGAATAAGCTACTTCTTTTTTTATATTTTTTATTTTTTTATTATCGATTATCCTGAAACTGAAATATATTAAGTATATCATCAATAGAAATATAGGTAATAAAAATATTAATATGCTAAAAAAGTCGTGGAAACTTAAATTTGCAAGATCAGATATAAAACTAGGATCAACAATATTTTTGTAGACTATAAATAAGAATAATACTGAGAAAAATGTAATAACAGAATAAGTAAATTGTTTAGTAAATTCAAAATTTCTAAATTGAAAGATAGGAAAGTCATTCTTTATATTGGTAATTATTCCCATTACTATTAAAATAAATAAAGTCAATATTTCTGTTATGCTATCATTAAGATGCCAATTTATATTTAATCCTATTTTAAACCATAGAGAGATTAAAGTTATTATACTTAATATATTAATTGTTTTTCTTCGATATTTTCTTAGTCCTAGTAATTGTTCTTTTGTTAATTTTACTCTTTTTTCTTTAGTCACAATATACCTCCTATTGTTACTTCTATTTAATCATTATTTTTTTTAAAAAGCAATAAAAGAACTCAACTTGAGTTCTTTATTAACAATTCTTTATTGATTTAATTCTTTAAGTAGATCTACTGTTTTTTGCATTTCAAGTTCATATCGAAGTATTTCTATTCCACCAAATTGTTTTAGGAATTCTTCTTTCTTCATTTGGTATTTATTTGCCATTTCTTCAGCTTCCTTTTGAATTTCTTCATCACTTACTTCTATTTTTTCTAATTTCATTAACTCTTCAAGCATTAGACGATATAAAACATTTTGATAGGCCTCTGGTTCTATTTCATTCTTTAGATCTTTTTCGCTTGATTTTGTAAATTGATAATATACATCTAGGCTTAACCCTTGCATTTGCATTTGTCTAGCAAATTTATCGATTAAATGCTCAGACTCTTCATCTACCATTTCTTGGGGGATATCTACTTCTACATTTTTTGAAACTTCTGAAAGAAGCTCTTCAATGTATTTATTTTCTATCTCCATTTCTTTTTGAGCCTTGATATCTTTCTCAATCTTTTCTCTTAGTGACTTTTCGTCCTTAACGCCTTCCATTCCTAAGTCTTCAAAGAATTCTTCATCTAGTTCTCTTTGAACTTTTTCTTTAACTTCATTTATTTTTACATGAAATACTACCTTTTGTCCTGCTAAGTCACTTGCTTGATAATCCTCTGGGAAAGTTAAATCTAGATCTTTTTCTTCTTTTGCTTTCATGCCAATTAATTTTTCTTCAAATCCAGGAATAAAAGTATCAGAACCAATTTCTAGTGAATAATTTTCTCCTTTACCTCCATCAAAAGCTACTCCATCTTTGAATCCTTCAAAATCAATTACTGCAATATTGCCATTCTCTATTTTTCCCTCTTTTGTTACAGCTTCTTCATATTGTTCAAGTAAATGTCCTATTTCATGTTCAATTTCTTCGGTTGTTACTTTAACTTCCTCTTTTTTAATATTTAATCCTTTGTACTTTTTAATTTTCATTTCTGGCTTAGTAATAATTTTGAATATAAAAGTTACCTTTTGATCATTAATTTCTTTTATATCTACTGATGGTTGTACTACTGGAATTAATTTAGATTCTTCCATTACTTTGGTATAAGCATCTTGTAGTACTTCTTCTGCAGCATCAACAAATAGGGATTCTTTTCCAAAGTTTTTTTCATAAATATTCCTTGGTACTTTACCCTTTCTAAATCCATTTACTTTTACTTCTTTTTGTTTTTTCTGAAATGCTCTGTCTAGTGCTTTTTGCCAAGCTTCACCTTCAACTTCTGTTTCTACTTCGTGTACGTTTTTCTTTGTTTTTTCCTCTTTTTCTTTAACTATTTTTTCTTTTGCCATTTTATAACCTCCAATAAGCTATATTATAACGTAAAAAATATTGATATACAAGAAAAATATAGTTATTTTTTTATGATATTTTTCTCTTGATAATATCTAATTTCAAAATCTAATGCTAATCCACTTAACCATGGTATACATTTGTTACTTTCATTATAAATGTAATCACTATCTATGATAATATACTCTCCAGCTGGCAAAACTTCATCTTCTTCATTAAAAAATTCATCTTCCATGTAGCCCAGTGCTCTTTTAGAATCTGCCAAGTTTTTATCCCAATGACGTTTATTCTCTTTTAATAATATACCAACATTTTCTGCTTTAATATCTGCCCAAATTTTTCCTCTTTCTCTTAATTCTCTATAGATCTGATATAACTCCTCATCTGAAATATCTTCTTTAGTTAGAACTTTCTCACAAACTTCAATTGTTCCTATATTATCGGATGATAAATCTGATAGATTAATTCTAATTAAAGGTTGTAATATTCTTTTATCATAAGGTATTCTATAAGTTTCTCGTTTCTCACCGATTTTTAGGATTTTGGATCCAATCTCAAATATAGATGAATAGCCACCAGATATCCTATAATTTATATCAATCCAATCTAAATTTTCGTGTTCAAGAATTTCTTCTATTATTTTTTCTAATAGATCAATCATCACATCATCCAAATAAACATAATCTTGATTTACTCTACCAAGAATATAGTCTTCTATATATTTGCGTTTATTCTTTATTATTTTTTGATTCAATTTTTCTCTTATTACTCTATCTTGACTTTTCAATTTTAGATAGTCATGTATATTATCTTCATTGATTTGTTCTATTATTTGGGGAATTTTTTCTGTTAAAAATTTTTCTCTTTCTTTTTCTGATTTACTAATTAAATAAATTTTACAGACTATTTCTACATTATTGCCTCTTGCTCTATTCATATTAAAAACAAATTTTTCATCCATGAAATCTTTTAGTTTCTCATTTTGATAGAGTGTTTCAATGACTGATGCAAAAAATTTTCTAGGAACATTATCGATTAGTTCATTATAATTATTTTTAATATAGGAAATAGGATCTTTAGGTTTTAAAAGCCCTTTTTTATTTGGATTCATTAATTTTTCAATATAAAGTGGTGTAATTTCCTCTTTCATTTTCTCTCTTTTCTATTTTACAATCCAGAATGTTGGTAAATCTCTTAATCCATTTTTTCCTGCAGCTACTGGTTTGTTAATTATTTTGTGATTGATTACTAATTCTGTTGAACTTCCTCCATCCATATTAGCTGCATTTACCGCCCCATAGTTTTCCATGATTTCTGTTAAATCAGACATATCTGCACCTATACTACTTGGAATCCTGCCATTAATAATTAAAAATAATACTATTCCATCTTTTCTTTGACCGATAGCGGTACGTGGAGCAATACCCCAACCACCATTTCCTTTTACAAATGAACTTTTTCCATTAACAATTAGAAAAGGGCCAAACTCTACGGCATCCCTTATTCCCATGTTCAGTGCTTCCTTGGAACTCCATCTTCCTAATACTAATTTATCATCTTTCGTAAAGCCAACTACTCCTCCACCAACATTTGCTTTTGTATATTCACTTACTAACTTACCATTAGAAATGACCATTCCATGTGGAAGTGCCCCATTACTATTCCAATCTGGATCATAAAATCCTCCTGCATTAATAGCAATTTTAGCATTTTTATTTTTAGCAACAGTTGTGATTGCTTCTCCTCTTTTGCCTAAATATCTAGTTGTTGCTACACTAACTCTAGATGGATCATAAATTGCTACTAAATATCCTTTGTATTTAGATCCACTTACTTCAATTACTTTATAAAGATTGTTTCCTTTGTCTTTTGTTAAGATTTCTTTTTCATATTTATTTTTGTATACTTTAGCTGTTCCATAATATTTTTTTATTTTAATTAGGTTTGGATTAGAATTTTCTTTAGATTCAATAATTCCATTTCTTGCTAGAACTCGATATATTTCTTCATCACTAAAAAACCATTTAGCTAGGTATTGATGAGACATTGTGGTCATACTTGATGTAATCCAAAAATTTCTAAAACCATCATATGGTCCATATAAAAGAAGAAAAAAGATTCCTATACAAAGAAAAAGGCTACTAACAAGGGCAATGATTACTTTCTTTGTTTTACTTAATTTATTTTTTATTTTAAACTTTTTTACCATATTTGTCTTTACTCCTTACCACTATATGTTTTGTCGTTATTATAATCAATGTATTTCTTTTTTGTATGATATGTGTTAATTGGAGAACCATTATTTTCTTTGATATATTCATTGTATTCTTTTATTACTTTATTATAGGCTTCTATATCTCTTATGAAAGTATTATTTACCTCTTCATATAATGAGGCAAAATCATTACACTTTTGGTTTACTTCTGGTTTGCTATAATACATTCCATGACAATATTTTTTTAAATTTTTAGAATTTTTTTCTAACTCATCTATTGTTTTCTCATAATCTTTCAAGATATTATTCCATTGTTCATGTTTTTCTTTTATTGTATCATAATATGTTTCTACAAAAATTTCTGTATAAACACTATCTCTTTTTTCATTAAATACTTCTATGGTTTTTTCAAATTTTTCTGAATCTTTTATAATTATATCCATTGCTTCTTTTGTTTTTTTCTTATCTTTTTGCATACTTCCAATAAATAATCCTATGATTAAAAGAAGTATTATAACTATGGAGGCAATCAATATTACTTTTGTTTTTTTCTTCATCATTACTACACCAACCTTTATTTATGAATATTATATCATATAAATTTGAAAATATTAATGTAAAGTTGTAAAAATCATTTTATACTTTTTTCAATAATTTTTAAAATGATATCATCTTACTATAGTACTTAGGAACAAAGATTACACTCTTTAAATGATAAGAGAAGAAAAATTGATAAAAATTTTGAATATAAATATTCTGCCTTTAACACTTTATACAATTTTACAGATAAATGTGAGGACTATAAAGATAAAATTAAAGGAACCTCATCTATTTGGAATATTAACAAATATGAGATTTTTCTAAATATAGTTGATAAATATAAGTATAAATAAAAAACAGAACTATTGGTATGATAATATCAGCATCCATATTTCTGTTTTTAACTATGCCATTTTAAATATATAATTTAATAATTCATTATATACTTCTTTTCTTTCAACTATCTGATTATTTTCAATTAGTTCTCTTAAATCTGTCATAGAACAAAATTTTATTGATTGAACTTCACTTTTTTGAAATTTTATATTTTCTATCTTCAAATCATTTTTTCTTAAAATAAAGAAATCATAAAATTGTCTTTCAATATAATCTTCTGAATATTTTTGCTCTTTTCTAAAAGAATACATATATCTAAAATCTTTAATATCAACTTTATAACCTAAGTTAACTGCAACCTCTTCATTTATTTCTCTTGTTGCAGCTGATAAAGAGTCTTGGCCTGTAGAAATATGACCTGCAACTGAAATGTCCCACATATTAGCATTTTTTTCTTTATTTGAACTACGTTGTTGTAATAAAATTTCATTATTTTCATTTATTATTGCTACTACTATTGCCCTATGCCATAATCCTCTTTTATGTATTTCTTTTCTTGATATTACTTCCCCTGTCTTTACACCATTCTTATCTAATACATCAATTAATTCATCCTTCATTTTCTTAGCCTCCTATCATTTCTTTACTTAAATCTAGTATTTCTTGTAATTCATATATATTATTGTGTAGTTGTCAATGATGTGAGACAAAAATAAGTCGAAAAAAATATTAATTG
>CANRVH010000047.1 GCA_947643225.1 uncultured Clostridia bacterium | reverse complement strand
ATACGAGTCACTTTTATATAAATTTTTGTTTCACATCATTTACAAATGTACAAAATTAAAAAAAAATTAAAAAAGAACTCAAATAAAGAAAAGACTAGTAAATTATATAAAGAATAAAACCATACACTATATTTAAAATATAAATAATGAATAGAATAATATTTATAAATTTTTTTAATATTTTAAAAGGAACATATGCATATCAGTTATGTTAATGTCAGATTTACCAACATGAATTGAAGTAGTACAAAAATGAATACACACTTCACTTTCAAGAAGTGAAAGATTTAGGATGTTCAAATTCATATTCATTAATGATTTAAAAATTTAATTATCTCATTCTTATAGAAAAATTAGAGAGGATAAAATTCATACAATAATTGAATATCAAAATAAATGAAGAAAGATTTGGTATTTTGATAAATTTATGATATAATAATTAGCAGAAAGGAGTGGGAAAAGAAATCCCACTCTTTATAGTTAAAAATAGGAGGTGTTATTTTGAAAGAAGAAATTACAGAAAAAGTAGATAAAGAAATAAAAAAGTTTAATATGCACGTTGATGATGTCTACTTCTCTGAAGAAGAAAAAGTAAAAAACTTAAATATTGTTTTAGATAGTGAAGAAGTAATCAATATAGAAAAAATTACAGAAGCTTCAAAAGTAATCAATGATATTATTGATGAGATGGATATAGAAGAAGAAAATTATGTGTTAGATATTCATTCAAAAGAAAAAGGAAGTGTAGAAGATGAATAGTAAAGAATTTTTAAAAGCAGTAGATCATATTACCAAAGAAAAAAATATAGATCCTGAAATTGTTTATGAAGCAATGGAACTTGCATTAACATCAGCATATAAGAAAAACTTTAATTCTAAAACTAATGTTAAAGTTCAACTAAATAGAGATACAGGAGAAATTAAAGTGTTTTCTTATTTAACAGTTGTGGATGATAGTAAAATGACTAAAGATGAATATGAAGATTATTTGTTTGAACATTATACTGATGAAGACGATGAAATAGAAGAAAATGAGACTGAAGAGGATGGTGATTCAGAGCCAGAAGAAAAAGAAAAAATTTCCTTTTTTAACCCTGAGATTGAAATTAAGTTAAGTGAAGCAAAAAAAATAGATAAAACATTAGAAATAGGAGATACGATTGACACAGAAGTTACTCCACGTGACTTTGGACGTGTTGCAACATCAACTGCCAAACAAGTAGTAGTACAAAAAATTAGAGAAGCAGAACGTGCAAGTATTATGGGAGAATTTGGAGATAAACAAGATGAAATGTTAGTAGGAACAGTAGCCTTGGAAGACTCAGACAACTATTATATTGATCTAGGTCGAACTAATGGTATTCTACCGAAAAAAGAAACAATTCCTGGGGAAAAAATAGAAATGGGTAGTCAAATTAAAGTATATGTAACAAAAGTAGATAATAACGGAAAAGGTCTACTAGTATTACTTTCTAGAAATCACTATGGTTTTGTAAAACGTTTATTTGAATTGGAAATACCAGAACTATCAGATGGTTCAGTTCTATTATATAGTGTAGCAAGAGATGCTGGGTCAAGAAGTAAAGTAGCTGTTTATTCAGAAAACTACAATATTGATCCTATTGGAGCATGTATAGGCGAAAAAGGAACAAGAATAGCTCGTATTATAAAAGAACTACATGGTGAAAAATTAGATGTCATAAAATATGATAAAGATCCAGCAGTTTTCATTAGCAATGCACTATCTCCTGCAAAAAATTTAACAGTAGTGGTAACAGATCCAAAAAAACAGGAAGCAATGGTAATTGCAGACCAGGAAAATTTTCCACTAGCGATTGGAAAAAAAGGTCAAAATGCCCGCTTAGCAAGCAGACTTACACGTTATAAGATAGATATTAAAACAATTGAGCAAGCACGTGTTGAAGGGATCAATATTAAAACAGAAGAATAGGGAGTGGTCAAATTTTGAAAGTAAGAAAAATTCCTATGCGTACATGTGTAGTAACAAATGAAAAATTAGAAAAAAGAGATCTATTACGAATTGTAAGAACAACAGATGGAGAAATTATTCCAGATTTAACAGGAAAAATTAATGGTCGAGGTGCATATATTAAAAAAGACTTAGAAGTTTTAGAAAAGGCGAAAAAAACTAGAATTTTAGAAAGACGATTAGAAACTTCTATCAGTGAAGAAGTATATGAAGAAATCAAAAAAGCGATAAATAAAAATTAAGAAAGTGAGGTGGTTTTGATGATGAGTTTATTAGATTATGCAAATGACGTAAACTTAAGCATTGAAGAAATCAAAAAAATATGTGATGAATTAGGAATCGTTTACGAGGATGAAAACGATCTATTAAGCGACACAGAAATAACCCTTCTAGATCAAAATATAAGTGAAAGACAAATAGATACTGAATCTGATTCCGAAATTAGTGAAGAAGAAATAGAAGAAGAAAAAACTTATGATAAAGCAGTAGAGATTGCCTCAAGAAAAAATATTGATTTAGATAATAATATTAGTTTTCAAAAGGTGAAATCAAAACAAAAAAGAGCAAGTGATGCCAAAAAAAGTTTTCAGGCAGAACGGAAAAAAATGTATAAAAATCGTGAAAAATTGACAAGTAATAAAAAGACTGTAGCAGAAGATGTAATTCTATATAAAGAAGGAATGACAGTAAAAGAATTAGCAGAAGCCTTAGAGGATTCCGTTACAAATGTAATTAAAAAACTAATCGGACTGGGCATCATGGCTAACCAAAATCAAAATATTGATTTTGAAACAGCAGAAGTCTTAGTTAGTGAATATTCTAAAACACTAAAAAAAGAAGAAACAGCAGATATTTCAAACTTCGAGGAATATGAAATAGAAGATAAAATAGAAGATTTAGAAACTCGTCCACCTATTATCACTATAATGGGACATGTTGATCATGGAAAAACGACTTTACTTGATTACATCAGATCTAGTCACGTAGCAACAAAAGAAGCCGGTGGAATTACACAGGCAATAGGAGCTTATTCTGTAGATTATCATAATAAAAAATTAACTTTTATCGATACCCCTGGTCATGAGGCTTTTACCGCAATGAGAGCAAGAGGAGCTTCAATTACAGATATCGTAATTATCATTGTTGCAGCAGATGATGGTGTAATGCCACAAACAAAAGAAGCAATCGATCATGCTAAAGCAGCGAATGTTCCTATTATTGTAGCCATTAATAAAATAGATAAACCAGAAGCAAATATTGATAAGGTAATGTCAGGCTTAGTAGAAAGTGGTCTAACTCCAGAAGAATGGGGAGGAGATATTATTGTCAACAAAATATCAGCCCATACAGGTGAAGGGGTAAATGAATTATTAGAAAGTATTTTATTAGTAGCAGAAATGAACGAATATAAGGCAAATAAAAATCGTTATGCAACAGGTGCTGTTATTGAATCTCGTCAAGATAAACAAGTGGGAAATGTAGTTAGTCTAATCATTCAAAATGGAACTTTAAGATTAGGAGATCCTATTGTTGTGGGAACAGTCTATGGAAAAGTTAGAACATTAAAAAATGATTTAGGAGAAAATGTTGTTGAAGCTCTTCCCTCAACACCAGTAGAGGTAACAGGACTTTCTGGTATTCCTGAAGCTGGTGATAAGTTTATGGCATTTGAATCAGAAAAAAATGCAAAGAATATTGCCGAAGAAAGAGCCCTAAGAAGAAAAGCAAAAGATACCAATAAGTCAGGAATGTCTTTAGATGATCTATTTAGTCAAATACAAGAGGGAATGAAAGAAATTAATATTGTTCTAAAAGCAGATGTAAATGGTAGTATGGAGGCAGTTAAATCTTCCCTTGAAAAAATAAATATTGAAGGGGTTAAGTTATCTATTATTAGAGCAGGAGTGGGAGCAATAACAGAAAGTGATATTGTTCTTGCTCAGGCATCACATGCCATAGTAATTGGCTTTAATGTAAGAGCAAATGCAAAAACTATGGATACAGCAAAAGAAAATGGAATTGAAATAAAAACCTATAATATTATTTATAAAGTAGTAGAAGACATGGAAAGTGCAATGAAAGGAATGCTAGAGCCTATCTATGATGAAAAAGTAATAGGGAAACTAGAAATAAGACAACTTTTCAAATTTTCAAAAGTAGGGCTAATAGCAGGTTGCCATGTTTTAGATGGAGTAGTTAAAAATAATGCTAGTGCTAGAATAATAAGAGATAATATCGTTGTCTATGATGGTAAAATCAAAACTCTTCAACATGAAAAAGATCAGGTAAAAGAAGTAAAAAAAGATATGGATTGTGGACTGACTTTGGAATCTTGTAATGATTATAAAGAAAATGACATCATCGAAGTATATGAACTAGTAGAAAGACCAAGATAGAAAATAAAGATAATAAAATAGAGGAATACTATATCAAAGTATTTCTTTTTATGGGTGGGAAGGTAAGGAAAAAATATAGAATTAAATTGTAATAAACGAAATCTGATGATATACTGATATTAGGAGGATAACATGGCAAGTAATTTAAGAATTCAACGATTAAACCATACCTATATGGAAGAAATTAGTATCATTTTAATGGAAGAAGTAAAAGATGAAGATCTGAAAAATGTAATTATAACAGGAGTAGATGTAACAAAAGACTTAAGTTATGCAAAAGTTTATTTTACTTTATATGATAAAGAAAAAAGAAAAGAAATACAAGAATCCTTAAATCATGCAGCATCATTTATTAGAGGAAAACTCTCAGAGAGAATAGAAATTAGACATACTCCAGAGTTAAGATTTGTTTATGATGAAAGTGAAGAATATGGCAGGAAAATCGAGAACATTATTAAAGAGTTAAAAGAAAAATAGATAGTTAATAAGTAAATAAACGATTAAAGAAGGTGATATATTGGAAATAAAAATAAAAGATGTTATAGTTCATTACACTCAGTATGGAAATAATCAAGGAAAGGATGTTCTTCTTCTTCATGGTTGGGGTCAAAATATAGAAATGATGAAACCAATAGGTGATCATCTTAAAGAAAAGTTTAAAATCACCATTTTAGATTTGCCAGGTTTTGGAGAAAGCAGAGAGCCAATATTTCCATGGACACTAAATGATTATTCAGAAATGCTTGAACTATTTGTTGAAAGCCTAAAAATAAAAAAACCTATTGTAATAGGCCATTCATTTGGAGGTAGGCTGGCTATTAATTATTCCAGTAATAATAGGATTGAAAAATTAGTGTTATTTGGCAGTCCAATTAGACCAGAAAAAAGTACAACTTCCCTTAAAGTAAAAACACTAAAATCGCTAAAAAAACTACCTGGTATGAATAATATCGCTGAAAAAATGAAAAAATATATAGGATCAAGAGACTATAAAGATGCATCTACTATAATGAGGCAGGTACTGGTAAATACAGTAAATAAAGATCTGACAGAAAATGCAAAAAAGATAGAAGAACCAACTTTATTAGTTTGGGGAAATGATGACGAAGAAGCAAGTATCAACGATGCTCATATACTAGAACAAGTAATGCCTGATGCAGGCTTAGTTATCTTACCAGGTACACATTATGCTTATTTAGAAAATCTAAATCAAGTAATCAAAATATTAAATGAATTTTTGTAGGAGAAAAGAATTATGTTATTATTTTATTTCATCATAATCATCATGATTATAGAATTATTTTTTAAATCAAAAAAATCGCTTCATATGCTACAACAGAATTTATACAATGAAAACAATCGTTATTTAAAATGGGTGTTTAAAAATTCAAAAAGTTTTCTAAATTTAGAAATATTTTCAATCATTCTATCTATAATAGGTCTTTTTGTAATTTATGATCTAAATAGATATGCACTATTAGCAGAGGGATTAATTATAGGAATTTATGCTCTCTTAGCCTATCAATGGCAGAATACATTAAAAAATGAACAGACAAAGAAACCACTTGTAGTAACGAAAAGAGTAAGAAGATTAATAATTACTACTACTATTTTATATTTAATACCAGTAGTAATATTAATAATAAATCATGGCGATACTAAGATTGCATGGTTAATCATATTAATTATGAGTATTATGATTTATTTTAATAACTTTATTGTGTTTTTATCTAACATTATTAATCATCCATATGAAAGAGGAGTTTATAACTATTATAAAAGAAAAGCACAAACAACACTTAGAAATATGCCAAATTTAAAAATTATTGGAATTACTGGAAGTTATGGAAAAACAAGTAGCAAAAATATTTTAAGTGATATTTTAAATATTAAATATAATGCACTACCAACACCAAGAAATCTAAATACATACAATGGACTAATCATGACCGTAAATAATCATATGGATAAATTTACAGAAATTTTTATTGCTGAAATGGGAGCCTATGTTAAAGGAGAAATTAAAGGTTTATGTAATTTAGTTAATCCAAAATATGGAATTCTAACAAGAATAGGAACAGCACATTTAGAATCATTCGGAAGTGAGCAAAATATTGTTGATGGAAAGTTTGAATTAATAGAATCTTTACCACTGGATGGAGTAGGAGTATTAAATGGTGATGATCCAAAACAAACATCATATCAATTAAAAAATAAATGTAAAATTATTTGGATCGGAATTAACAATAAAGATGTCGATGTTCATGCTAGTAATATTAAATGTTCTAATGTAGGAACAACATTTGATGTAGAATTTAAAGAGGATAAGAAGAAATACAAGTTTGAAACAAAATTACTAGGAGATCATAATGTTTATAATATTTTAGCTGCTCTTGCTTTAGGACGTTATTTTGATATAGAAATTAGTGATTTACAATCGGCTGTTAAATCTGTTGTACCAGTGGAACATCGGCTAGAATTAAAAAAACTAGGAAGTTTCTATATGATTGACGATGCTTATAACTCTAATCCAGTAGGAGCCAAAAATGCTGTTTCTGTTTTAGGAATGATGACTGGAATTAAAATTGTTGTCACCCCAGGAATGATTGAATTAGGGGAAAAAGAAGACGAATTAAATGAAATCTTTGGTGAGCAAATATCTGAAGTAGCAGATTATGTCGTTTTAATTGGTAAAGAAAAAACAAAACCAATTCAAAACGGATTAAAAAAGAAAAACTATAATTTTGATCATGTTGTTATTTATAATGATGTAAAAGAAGCATATAATTTTATAAATAGTATTAAACAAGATTCAAAAGAAGAAGTATATGCCTTATTTGAAAATGATTTACCAGATACATATAATGAATAGAGGAGGAAAAAGTAATGAAAATTAAAGTAGGTGTTATTTTCGGTGGTGAAACCGTTGAACATGAGGTCAGTATCATTTCAGCTATTCAAGCGATGAATAAAATTGATCAGGAAAAATATGAAATTATTCCAATTTATATAACAAAAAATAGAGAGTGGTATACTGGAGATATGCTAAGAGATGTCGAATCATATCAAGACTTATCTTTAATCGAAAAATATGCTAAAAATGTCGTTTTATATAGTGAGAAAAATGCCTTTGTTTTAAAACAAAAGAAAGGAATATTAAATAAAGTAGTAACCGATCTTGATATCATTTTCCCTATAGTTCATGGAACCAATGTAGAAGATGGAGCATTACAAGGATATTTTCAGACAATTGGTATTCCTTATGTTGGTCCAAATGTTTATGCAGCAGCTACAGGACAAGATAAAGTTTATATGAAAAGAATTTTTGAAGGCGAAGATTTACCAATGACTAAATTCGTTTGGTTTTATGATGTAGATTATAAGAATAATCAAGAAGAAGTATTGAAAAAAATTAAAAAATTAAAATATCCAGTTATTATTAAGCCAGCTACAACGGGAAGTAGTGTAGGAATAGGAACAGCAACAAATGAGGAAGAACTAATGAAAGCAATTGATGATGCAATGAATTATGATCAAAAAATAGTAGTAGAAGAGATCGTCCAAAACCTAAAAGAGGTAAATATCAGTGTGTTAGGTAATTATGAACACCAAAAATTAAGTGAAATAGAAGAAGTAATTTCAGCAGAAAAATTCTTAACTTTTGAAGAAAAATATATTGGAAGCGGAAAGATAAAAGGAAAAAACGGCTTCAAAGTACCTAATCCAAATAAGGCTTCTAAAGGGATGCTTTCTGCAACAAGAAAAATTCCAGCAGAACTAACAGAGAAAGAAAGAACAGAAATAGAAGAAATTGCAATCAAAGCTTTTAGAGCCTTAGGATCATCAGGAGTGTGCAGAATAGACTTTTTAGTCGATGAAAAAAGTAAAAAAGTTTATATCAATGAAATAAACTCTATCCCAGGAAGTTTGGCCTTCTATTTATGGGAGCCTAAAAACAAAAAATATACAGAATTACTAGATGATCTAATTAATATTGGAATAAAGGATTATAAGAAAAGATCTAGTAAAACCCATTCTTTTGATAGCAATATTCTAGCAGGCTTTGCCATGAATGGAAGTAAAGGAATGAAAGGAAAATTAAGATAAAATAAGGATTAGTTATAATCATATTCGTATATACTCCTTTTATAGTTTAACTACATAGAATTTAAAGAAAATACTCTTTATGCTTAATCACTAAGGCATAAATGATTTTGTTAGTTTTATATTTAAAATAATATTTTAGTAATTGATAGATAACATCAGAAGAAAGCACTTTTGGTGTGTTAGTGTAAAGAGTTTTGGGGATTTTTAGAAAAAAGAATGAAATTTGATAAAT
>CANRVH010000046.1 GCA_947643225.1 uncultured Clostridia bacterium | reverse complement strand
TCTACTGACATTTTCTCAAAATGATTTTACTGACATTTTCAAGAAATTTTGACATTATTTTTGTGATTATTTTTATCTTTTTTTTAATGTAATTTCCTCTTTTTAACTATAATAAATATCTATAATTTGTAATATAAATAGTGATTTTTTAAGATGCTTTTTTCCTAGTATATTTCAGTCTTTTTAAAACTACTTATTTTAGATAGTATGATCTTCTATTATTTGAGTATACTCTATTTTTAACTTAGATTGATATATGTATATATCGTCTTCGTAATCATTAAAAATCATTCCTATTTCCTTTTCCTATATTATTTAGTAGTTTGGATGAACTATTTTTCCTTATCTATATTGAATATACTATCTGTTATTACCATAATTTATTCTTTTGTTTTTTTATACTATATAATTTAGTTTAGCCATATTTGTTATTTAGTCGCTCTTATTTCAATATTACTTTTTATTTATCATAGTTCTTATATGTTACTTGATATAATAACTCAAAACGAAGTAGTGTAATAATTATGCGACAAAAAAACAATAGTTATTCAATAACTATTGTTTTTTATAATCACATTCACTGCATTTAATCTTTTCGTTTTTTTCAACTAAATATTTACCACAATTTGGACATTTCTCTTCTAATGGTTTATCCCAAGATGCAAATTTACATTTTGGATAATTGGAGCAACCATAAAATACTTTTCCTTTTTTTGTTTTTCTCTCAATAATTTTCCCATCACACTCTGGACAATCCATCACTTCTATTACTTTTTGTTCTTCTTTTTTAATATATTTACATTCTGGATAATTGGAACATGCAATAAATTCCCCATATCTCCCTTTTCTAATTACTAAAGGGTTGTTACAATTAGGACATAATTCTCCTGTTTCCTGCGGTTCTTTTTTTTCCATATCTTGAAACGCATTTTTTACTCTTGGTTCAAATAAATCATAAAATTCTTGTAAAATTTTATTCCAAACTAAATTGCCATCTGCAACTTTATCTAAATCATCCTCCATAGTAGCAGTATATTTTACGTTAATTAGGTCTGAGAAAAACTCTTGCAGTTTATCTGTTGTCTCTATTCCAATCTCTGTTGGGACAAACTTTTTGTCAACTAATTCTACATAGGCCCTTTCTTTTAGTGTATCGATTATTTTTACGTAGGTTGATGGTCTACCTATTCCCAATTCTTCCATCTCTTTTATTAATTTTGATTCTGAGTATCTTGCTGGCGGTTTAGTAAAATGTTGTTCTTTAACAATATCGTTTGTTTTATATATTGCTTCTTCTTCTAAAAATGGTAAAATTTTATCTTCACTACTCTCATACTCACCATAGGCCTTCAAATATCCAGAAAACTTTAATATTTGTCCTGTTGTCTTAAATTTATAATCATGATTATCTAAAATAATAGTTGTTTTATCTACTTTAGCATCAGCCATTAAGCTAGCTATCGTTCGCAGATAAATTAAACTATATAATTTATATTCATCTGGAGTTAAATACTCTTTTACATTGCTAGGTGTCCTTAAAATACTAGTGGGTCTAATCGCTTCATGGGCATCTTGAATGTTTTCTGATTTTTTTCCTTTTTTGATATATCCTTTATATTCTTTTCCATAATTATCTTCAATATATTGATAAGCGCTTTTTATGTATTCGTCACTTAATCTAATAGAGTCTGTACGCATATAGGTAATTAATCCAACCGTTTCTGTTTTTAAATCGATTCCTTCATATAATTTTTGTGCAATAGACATTGTTTTTTTTGCAGGAAAACCTAGTTTACTGGAAGCTTCTTGTTGAAGTGTACTAGTAATAAAAGGAAATTTACTTTTTTTTGCTTGCTCTTTTTTTAGAATGCTTTCTACTTTAAATTCTTCTGATAGATTATTTAAGATCTCATTTGCTTGTTCTTCATTTTCAATTTTTAAATCGTCAGTTTTAAATTTGAAAATATCAGCTTCAAAAATTGGTTCTTTAAAGTTAGCTGTAATTGTCCAATATTCTTCTTTTTGAAAAGCATTGATCTCTCTTTCTTTATCTACAATTAATTTTAAAGCTACACTTTGAACACGCCCTGCTGATTTAGCACCTATTTTTGATTGTAATAATTTACTTAATCTAAAGCCGATAATTCGATCTAAAATTCTTCTTGTTTCTTGACTCTTTACTAAATTATCATCAATAACAGTTGGTTTTTGAATAGCTTCTAAAATTTTATCTTTAGTAATTTCATGAAATAGTATTCTACTATAATTTTCATCTTTTATTCCTAAAGTATCTTTTAAATGCCATGCAATTGCTTCTCCTTCTCGATCTGGGTCGCTTGCAAGATAAATTTTTTCACTATTTTTAACTTCTTTTTGTAACTCTTTAATTAGTTTGGCTTTTCCTTTTACATTTGTATAATTAGGTGCAAAACCATTTTCTATATCTACTCCTAATCCATATTGGCCAGTTGTTGCTAAATCTCTGATATGACCTTGACTAGATACTACTTTATAATCATTTCCTAAGTATTTTTCAATTGTTTTACTTTTACTAGGACTTTCCACTATTACTAAATTTTTGTTCATGCAAACACCTCACTATATATTTATACTAATTATCTATTTTTTTGTCAATTAAATTAGTTTCTAATTTTATTATACGTTTTTTATGAAATTTTTTGAGTTTTTTCTAAATATTTTTTTACTGGTTCATAACTTTGACGATGTTTGTCTATAATTCCATATTTTTCAATTGCTTTTAGATGTTTTTTTGTTGGATATCCTTTATTATTCTTAAAGTCGTACATAGGATATTGTTTATCTAATTCATATAGCATAGTATCACGTGTAACTTTGGCAATTACACTAGCAGCTGATATTGTTATACTCTTTAAGTCCCCTTTAATAATAGAGGTAGTAGGAATATTGATATTTAGTGGCATTGCATCAATTAAAATATGTTCTGGCTTTATAGCAGAATTTTCAATTGCTTTTTTCATTGCCATTTTAGTGGCTTCATAAATATTTACTTCATCGATTTTTTTTTCATCTATAATTCCTATTCCAATACTTATAGCTTGTCTATTTATTTCTTCGAATAAATCATTTCTTTTCTTTTCACTTAATTTTTTAGAATCTGTTAATCCTTCTAGATTAAATTTTTCAGGTAAAATTACACAAGCTGCTACTACTGGACCAACTAAGGGCCCCCTACCTACTTCATCTACCCCTGCTATTAACCTTATTCCTTTATCTCTTAATTTTTTTTCGTATCTTGTATTGTCTGTACTACATAAAATTAAGTCTAATTTTTCTATTACTTTTTTGTCTTGTTTTTTCCCTTCTTTTTTCTTCATTAAATAACATCCTTCTAAATTTAAGACCTTATATCCTTCAAAGTTAATTATATTGTCTTTAAAATCAAAATCTGTAAATATTTCGATTTTATTTTTTATTGGATCTGTTGAAATTCCTTTCTTTTTCCAATTTTGATCTTTGTCTATTATATTAGAACAAGCTAAAGAAATCACCTCCGATACTTCTATTATATCTTGAAGTACTAAAGCAGTATCTCCAATAATGATATAATCTTCTTTTTTGATATTTAATTGTTTTAGTTGTTCTAATATTTCTTGTTTTTTCATGAATCTCTATACCTCTTTTATTTATTTTATTATTTTACAAGTATTTTATATTTTTTTAGTTTAAACGATCTAAAGTGATGTTGCCTAAATATCCGTTTTTTAAATCTCTAATAATAATAGTTGCAACTTTTTCATAGTCAATTAAACCGCCTTTAGAAAGGGCTCCTACTTTTTTGGCGATTTTATCATATGTTTCTATAATATCTTCATCTAATTTATTTATTCCATATCTATTTTCAATATTTTTAGGATATAATTTTAACATTTTATCTAAAATGAAATAAGATAGATCCATCGTATTTAATATTTCCTCTTTTATTGATGAGAGTGAGGCTAAAATATGGGCATTTTCTTGATTATCTAGTTTTGGCCATAGTATTCCTGGAGTGTCTAATAATTCTATTTCTTTATTTACTCTAATCCATGTTAATTGCTTAGTAAAACCTGGTTTATTCCCCACTCCTGCTTTATTTTTGCCAGCTAAACGATTTATAAGTGTTGATTTTCCAACATTTGGTACTCCAATAATTAGTGCTCTAATACTTTTGGGTTTAAGACCTTTGGCTCTTCTTTTCTCATTTTCCTCTTTTAAAATATCTTGGCTTATTTCAATAATTTTTTTCGTTCCTTGATTGTTTTTTAAATTTACTGGTATTACTAGATAGCCTAATTTTCGATAGTATTCAATAAATTTATCTGTTTCTTTTTGATCACATATATCATATTTTGCCATAATTAAAATTTTTTTCTTATTTCCTAGTAGCTTATCAATATCTACTATTTTAGAAGAAATAGGCATTCTGGCATCAATTACTTCGTAAACTATATCTATTAATTTTAGTTTTTCACTGATTTCTTTTTTTGTTTTAGCCATATGCCCTGGATACCAGTTAATACTCGTTTTTTGGAAACTTTTTTCTTCATTTGCCATTTCAAATCACTCCTTTTTTTGAAATTCATATACATAAGTATAACACACTTAAATATTTATTTTTTATATGTCAGGCATATCTCATTATCATATAGTTCGATTTTATCTACATATTTGCTTACTATATCTTTTGTTAGAGTTTTATAATCTTTTTTATATTTACTATTAATATTCATTAAAACTATATTTTCTAGTTCATCTTTTCTAATTGATTTTAAATTACATCCTGTTTTTCGAAAAGATGACTTGCACCAATAATAAAAAATCCCTTTTGCTTTCCTTCTATAGAAGTTATTATTACACTCTCCACATACTAATTTTGAAATTAGCAATTCATCTTTCTCTTGTATTATTTGAGAAAACTTTAATATATCTTGAACTTTTTTAAAAGTTTCTTTATCCATTATTGGTTCATGATGATTTTTTGTTATTTTCCAATCATCTTGATTCGTTTTGATCATTTTCTTTATTTTTCTACTTTGCTTACGATTTTTCCCTTGAATAAGTGTTCCGATATATGTTTCATTCTTCAATATTTCATTTATAATATGATTATTCCAACTACTTGATTGAATTGTTTTTTCACTTGTTACTTTGATAATCTTACTTTTATATTGTGAGGGGGTTAATATATTTTCTTTATTTAAAATATCTACTATTTCTTTTTTGCTTTTACCTTCTAATGTCATCTTAAAAATTCTTTTTACAATATTGGCAGCATAATCATCAATGGCAAATTTATGATTATCAGTAGGATCTTTTAAATAACCATATGGAGCTGAAACTCCTATAAACTCTCCCCCCCCCCTACTTTGTTGGATATGTTTCACAGCACTAACTTTTTTAGAAATATCAATAGCATAATGTTCATATGTTATACTTAACAATGCAAATTCTAAACTATCTGTATAGTTTTCATTTTTTAAACTATCCAAATTGTCATTGATAGAAATAAATCTTATATTATGTTCTGGAAAAGTTTCACCTAAATATACTTTATTCCATCCGTAATCTCTTCCAAAACGTGACATGTCTTTTACAATAACACAATTAATTTTCTTTTTAACAACATCAAAACACATAGTTGCAAACGAAGGTCTATTGAAATTTGTACCAGAGTATCCATTATCAATATAGTAATCAAACAGTTCTAAGTCATTATTGTTACTTATATATTCTTTAATTATACTTTTTTGGTTATTTATACTATTTGATTCAGAATAATTATCATCTTTAGATAATCTTATATAAGCAGCTACTTTATATTTCAATATAATATCAACTCCTATCATAAACTATATTTTAATTATAATAGTTATCCAAAAATTTTTTTAATCCATCAAAATGAACTATTTTAAATCTTCTAGTTTTAGATACTATATTTAAATCTATTACTTTAGAAGTAACCATAATATTTTCTATAACATATTCATTATTGCTTTTGCAAAAAGCATTAAATTCTTCTATATTATCTTCAACTATTTTGACTCTTTTTTCAAATTTATTTTTGTAACTATTTTTATTATCTTTAATCATTTTTTTTAAATCATTTGCTAGTCCTGATTCTGTCATTGATGTTGTAAAAAATTTGCTTTCAATATTAAAAATTACTTTTTTGTAATGATCAATAGCAATTATATCCCACTCATTTTCTGAAAGAACTTTTTTGAAAATATCATTAGTATGTTTATTTTCAAATATAACAAACTGATTATTTATCTGCTTTAGTAATTTTACAATATCTTTTTGAAAGGAAATTGATATTTTTTCAACAATTTTATCAACTGATTTTAAAAGAGCATCACCATCTTTAGTAACATACGGTGTTAAACCAATAGAATAAACGTTTTTCCAGAAGTTAGAACAATTCCAAATAAAGCCATAATTTAATAGTAAATAGTTATCATCTATTGAAATAATTGGAGTAGTGTCTAATCTATGTTTACAATTATTTTTATATAATTCATTCTCATTACTTTCAAAAGAACCATTAGTTAATATACACTCTTTTTGAAATTTTTCTGTATCAGTATATGGATAATCTC
Organism: uncultured Clostridia bacterium; assembly: GCA_947643225.1. Lineage (GTDB taxonomy): Bacteria > Bacillota_I > Bacilli_A > RF39 > UBA660 > UBA2730. The sequence goes on along the minus strand of CANRVH010000046.1, from coordinate 2,107 downwards.
TTCTAAGAATATCAAATAATACATCTTTTTTTAATCTTCCATTTAACATATCTTTTTTCTTCAATGAAGCCGACAAATCATCTAACAATTTAACAAAATCGCCACATTTAATACCTTTTTCATAAAAAAATGTTTCATTGAAATTAGAATCAATACTATCAAAATTCGGATTATAATTGAAGTGTAATAGATTTTCATTATTACTATTATCCTGCTCCAAAATTATAGTTGCTATAGGCTCAATAGAGGATGGAAAAATTCGAAATTCAGTTGGTGCATCAATACATTCACCAGATAATTTAGATTTAGAATTATAAAAAATAAATAAAGAATAATAATATAACAACATAATAATTTTTTTATAATCCTTATTTGAAAGACCAAAATCAAATCGATGATTATCTTTCAAAATAACTAATTCTGTTATATTTTTTTATTTTACGAGCCATAATGTCTGCAGCCTTTGCTGGATATGATACTTCTAAAATATTGTCATTAAATATATATTTCCCCAATACCTCATCATTTTTTAAATGTATCTCCTGTAATTTAGAATAAACAATTCCAAATTCTAAAACCAAAGTCGATACACTATATTTTTTATATAAATAATTAAAAAATTTCTCGAATTTTTTGATTATGTGACTAAATTTATCATGAATAATAGTTTGATTATTTAGATCATCTGGCCCAAAGTAGCAATAATTGTTATATCGTATAAAAAATGAAGATAACCCTAACTGAGTAAGTACACAATCATAATAGTTTGTATAACCTTTACTATGCAGTATTTTCTTTAATTTTAATTTATGTTTTCTGTATTTACTCATTAATTCTACTCTCTATTTTTCGTTGTTCATCAACATATTGATAATTCAACGCATTATCTTTAGAAATTGCAGATTTTTTCGTTTCTTTTTCATAAGAAAGCCTTGCATCATTTGCAACCTTTCCACCTCGTTTTGCAACATTCATATTTTCCCTTAAACCCTGTGGATGTTCAAAAGTTGCGATATCGCGAGCAGCAATTTCACCAATATTAGTTAGTGCAACTTCTATATCAGTCATATTGTCTCGAAGTGATTCCTTTCTTATTCCTTTATATGCTTTATACTCGCTCGCTTTCATTCCAGACCAACCTTTATAAATTTCGTTTGTAAGTAAGGCATATTCCATTGGTTTGGTTATGCCACCTTCTTTCCAAACATCTGTAAGTTTAAATCTATCTACAATTCCTGTTAGTCTAGCCTTAATCCATTCATCGGGATATCCTTTACTACGATAATAATTAACTGCACGATTTATAGCAATCTCAGGATCAAATACTTCATCAATTCTTTCACTTCCAAGATTTGCAAGCCACATTTTAAAAGGTTCTGCTTTTGGACTAGGTATAGATTCAATTAATCTAAACATATTTTTTGTATCTAGCATATCAGTATAACGCATTTTTCCATCTTTTGCCTTTAATTTTAAAGTGTCACAATTTGTGACGGTTTCATTTCCTTCTTGAATCATTCTTGATTTCAGCGTTCTCCAATAATGAGATGGATCTTTACTTTCTGTTAAAACACTAATAACATCAACTACACTAAAATAATAATCTTCTTTTTTATCATCCCAAATACTTCTTATTTCTTTATCTTCAAATAAATTTGATATTGTTTCTAATTTATTATTCAAATTTAACACCTTCTTTCTTTTTATTTTTTAGAGGGGTTGCAACGTCGTAATCACCTTTCCAATTCCTATAGCAATTATCTTTAAAATTGCTATATTTTTATCAATTTTAAGTGATTTTAGCACTTTTTTTATGAAAATATGCAAGATCTAAAATTGTTCAATTCCTTTATTTATAATGGTTTGCTTAGGGGTTGCAATAAATCGTAATCAACCAGTTGATTGTCGAATTTTGTCGATTGTCCATTATTCTCACTTCCTATCTTCTATCACTCTTACTTCTATGCCAACAACTCCATATTTACCTTGTTCTTCTTTAGAATAATATTTTTCCATATCTTTAGGGTTTGCAATATCATTTTTATCATATCCCTTGTCAAAATTTCTTGAAAATGTCAGTAAAATCATTTTGAGAAAATGTCAGTAG
>CANRVH010000045.1 GCA_947643225.1 uncultured Clostridia bacterium | reverse complement strand
TAATTGTTATATTTGTCTGCTTGTTCGATCAAGTCTATTATATCTCTAGCCCATGTTCCCATAGTTGATTTTAAAAACTCTAAGTCTTTTTGCTTACTATCACTGATATTCTTTAAAGTAGTGTATTCTTCCCATAGACTATATAATAAATACATTACAATACTAATAGTAATAAGCCCATTAACTGATATTGTATTATTGGCATATTCCCTTAAGCTATATGAATTTGATTCTGGAGCATTTTCTTTCCACTGCGGTGTTGTTAGATGTCCTTCCATAATAATCATATTCTCGGTGTATTCGGCAATTTTTTTGCGTTCAGTCCAAAATGGCATTCCAAATTCTTTACACCAATTTATTATTGCTTCAGATATCTTTACTGCTTCCTTATTATCTGTTCCATTTCCATTTATTAATATTCTGTCAAATAAATACTTTATAGTAAATGGGATATACTGCATTTTACTTATAAGTGATCTACAATTGCACTCATCTACAATGTCTAAAATTTTACTTAATATAGTATTATAAGCTCTATTTATATCTTCTAGAGACTTTGATTTTTCTCCAAAACTTTCATAGTAATCCATTGTGGCTTTATCAATATCACATTTTATCTGAATGGGTATGTATATTAATTCATTTGGAGAAATTTTTTTGTATTTCTTAAGCAAATTAAATGCTTCTTTATAAAATTCAAACATTGAAAGATAATGGGAGTGATTTTTGCCGATTATTGATTTGAATTCGTTAATATAGTCCTTGATTTTTTTATTAATAGTTTTTTTATCTTTTGGATTATCAATTTTGATTGTCATATCAACATTATATATCGAATATTTTTCTTCTGCTTCTTTGATAATTTCATATATTGATTTTCCTAGTTCACAAGTTTGTTTAACTAGATAATGAGTATTAAATTTTTTATCAATTATACTTTCACTTTTATAACCAGTTAACAATATATTTTCCATATCAATACTTAAATTATATTTTTTATATTTTTTTACACTTTTTATTAAAACAACTGATTCCATAAGGGCTTAAGCTCCTTTCTTTTTTTGTTTAAAATAATTATGTAATGCTATTGTAATGCTTATTTTTATTGTTTGTCAATAGGTCATGAGATAATTTTCTTGTCAAGCACCAATGCTGCGCAGCTTTATGCTTGTAATAAAAAATTAGGAGGTTGAATTTATGACAGATGATAAATTCATAGTCGCTGGTGAAGACTTCAAAAATTTACCATTAAGAGTTTTATGTTACAGAATATCATATTATGGAAATGATGGTGATATAAATTTTATGGCAACAATGGATTCAATGAAAAGGTTTGTTAAGAATGGAACAAAATGGAAGATAGTTGCGGAATATGAAGAACCATATGGTTCTAACCTGTTTATAGATAAACAACGAGGCAAAGAGCTAAGGGAAATTAAAAAGTATGCTGGTCCATTCGATCTCATAGTTGTAAGCAATTTTTATCAAATCTTAAGGGATAAGTTGACTATTTCTGAATTATTAGAAAAAGAAGAACTTACAATACCAGTATTCTGTATAGAAACAGGAGATATAATAACTGCCTACCCAAAACTATTAAAGAATACTATATTCATACATTCTAATATAAATGAGTCTAGAAAGCGAACAAGTGAGACTGATTATATTCATATGGGTAAGGAGGTACGTTCAGATGAAGAATAGCAAAGTTATTAAAGGAAAAAGTAGTTTGAAAGAACTGGCTAGTTCTCTCCCTGATTACTTTGCTCCACCTGTACCAACTGGTGTTTATCCAATTGATAAATTACTTAAAGGTGGGATAAATCTTGGTACGTTTGTGCAATTGATTGCCGAACCTGGGATTGGTAAGTCTACTATTGCACTTCAAGTTGCTAAGAACTTATGTAGTCAAGGATATAATGTTCTGTATGTTGATAGTGAGCATTCTGTTTCTAGAGAAACACTAACTTCTATTGGTCTTTTCGACTATAAGGATAAGTTTTTTCTAGTAAAAGAATCAGAGTTTACTTCAGTTGAGCAGAAATTAGATGAGTTTATTTTAACAGAAGAGATAAATTTTGTTGTTATTGATTCGTTGGCTTGTTTAATAAACCCTTGTTTTACGAATATTGGCTCTAAAAAAGGCTCTATTTCAGTTACTACTAATAATAGTAATTATATGAGTAGTCCAATGACTAAGTTTATGAACAAATATAAGTCTTTGTCTGCTAAATATAACATTGGGTTTATTGTAATAAATCAGAATCGTAATTCGGTGAACATGACAACAGGAACGATCCTTAAGATGTATGGTGCTAAAAATGTAGAATACAATACAGACACAATTATTAGGATTAAACCTATTAAGGCAACTACTCTAAAAGATTTTAAAGAATTAACTAAGGATGTTGTTGGAGGTAATGCTTTATCATTCGAGATTATTAAGAGTAATAAAGCAGAACCTGATATTGTTTGTCCTGGTTACCTAATGTATGGTAAAGGTATTTCCAACTTGTGGACTTATATTTACCAATTGAAGAAGAATATGATTATAGAGCAAAAAGGTACTTTTTATACTCTGGATTATCATGGAGATTCAATTAAGGGACAAGGTATATTAAATTTTGTGAAAAGTTTAGAAGAAAATGATATATCTGATGGAGATCTTGAGGACTTGCTGGATTCTATTGATGAAACTACTGATTGTGCGGAAGTGAATATTAGTAGTGATGATTCAGATGATGAGTTCGAGTTTGAATATGAGATTTCGGAGGCGGAATAATGAAACGTTATGCATACTTTCGTTATCCATATGATAGAAAGTGGCACTACAATGATGAATATGAGTATCGTTGTACTGGATATAAGTATTCATGTAATATGCCAGATAGAAGATGGTATACCAAGTTTTATGGGTTGCCATATATCACTAAGTTTTATTTTGATTATTATTTAGAAAATAAAAGATTTTGTAAGTTAATCAATGAAATTATGGATTATGGTGATATTTTATTCATTTCTGAAATTACTGAGTTAAGTTGTGGTAGAGAGTTTCTCATTGATTATTTAGTACAAATTAATTCTGCAGGTATTAACTTATTTGTTATGAGAGATTGGGTTGATATTGATTCGACGATTGAAATGTTAAGTAACATGGAAGATGAGGAATTTGGGAACTTATCTATTTTAGAACCGAAGAAGTTATATGTTATGGAGGAGGAAGAAAAATGAAATATGAGTATTTTTTAACAACAATAATAGAACCAGAGTGTTCTAAGTTTAGGCCAATATTTACTTTGGATGATTTAAAGAAAAAGTCGGAGGCTAACATTATCTATTTTGATGATGTTGACAATAGATTTCAATTGAGAGTGTTATTAGGGAAGATAGAACCATGTTCTAGTCTGTATGTTTTATCATTACATGATTTAGGATGTACACCAAGAGAAATTATACAAATACTAAAAAGAGTATTTGAGTATCATATCAGTTTATTCATTTTGGGTGACCAAGTGGATATTTACGCGACTATAGATGAATTGGAAGAAAAATATTCAGATAATCTTGATCAGCATATAGATGATGAAGATTATCTAATGATGTGAGGTGTATTATGATATACGGTTACTTTACTAGGATTTTACCAAGACATTTAGAGGAATACGAGTTTCTACCACCTCTAGAAGATTACTTTGAGGTAATACATAGCATTACACCATTGGATAAAGTGGTTTATGACACCAATTCTAATAGGTTTCATCTAAAACAACTTGTTAATACTATATGCTGTGAAAATAAACCTTGTAAGATTCAGATGTTGAGTTTGTTTAACATAGGAAGACATGCCAAAGATATAACGTTGTTTCTTCTAAATTTACCAAAAAATGTCGAACTTTACCTTTTTGATGATAAGGTTGATATTTATAGAACGATTGAGCATATTTGCACAAAGTATTGGTCTATCCATGATCTCATTACTTGTGATGATTATATAAAGGTAAAGACATCCTAATATGAAGTATGGTTATTTTAACTCTGGTGGGGCTGTATGGAACGGATGGTTAGGAGTATCATATAATTTCTTGAAGAACGTTGGAGCTGATGTTATCTATTATGATCATGGTAAAAACAAAAGTCTGTTTTGGAATAGTATGTTGAAGAAGTTAAAAGCAAATGATGTCTTGTATATACAACACCTATATGATTTGGATCCAAAGAAAAGAGATCGTGTTATAAGAAATTAAAGGAACTAAAGGTTATAGTTTTCATAAGTGATTACAGTGGTATTTTTCAAGAGATTGATATAGAAAAAGACAGTTTTCTTGAAATCAAGAAGAAACTTATTTATACTCCAAGGTTTAAGACTATTTGGTATAGTTGCTAAAGTGCTAGGCCATTTATATGGTCGGACCAGACAAGCAGTCCTTAGTAGCCATAAGTCTTGTAATAATAACAATAGTAATAGTAGTAACAATAAGAAGAATAATACTAAGACTATTATTAAAAAGAGAAAAGACGGAGACAGATACATTTAGTCTTTTCTAATAACTAATTTATTAGATTAGTCGTTGATGGATTTTCTAAAAACTTTGGATTCTTTGCTGGTGGTACTGTAGACTGTGTGTTCTATGGATGCTAGTGGTGCTGTAGTTCAAAGTTTTTAGGAGACCATCTAATGATTAGTGAATTCTATCAGATTTTTATGTTGGTGTGTACAGTTAATTGTGTTCACATATGATCCAGAAATATTAGCTAAAAGGTAGTAATTATTATTGATTGGATTCATTATAGGCTTGAGTAATGAATAAGATGTAAGGAAAGAGGTTTAAAAATGAGTTCAGAAAATGTTGATAAATTAAAAGAAATAATACTTTCATACTTAATAGAGGAATTAAATAATATGAAAGGAGACAAATCTACTTAAATAGGTTTGTTAATTTTTTAATAAATGGTATTATTTAATAGTCTATATAGCGATATGTAATTGAGAAGGAGGAATAGTGTATAGCAATTACATGTTGGATATCCAATTTTATATTGGAATTTATATAAGACTATCTCAAGAAGACAAAGATAAAGATAAGAAGTATGAAAACGAAAGTGAAAGTGTTATTAATCAAAGGGCCATAATCAACGAGTATATAGATAGAAATTATTTGAGTAAATTCACTAATTATGTAGTTGTTGATACATATGTTGATGATGGATATTCAGGAACTGATTTTGATAGACCAGATTTCCAGCGATTGCTTGGCGATATTAAAAAGAAAAGAATCAATATGATAATCGTAAAAGATTTATCTAGATTAGGTAGAGACCATGTAATGACTGGATATTATATGGAAAATTTCTTTCCAGAAAATCAAATAAGATTTGTATCCATATTAGATGGATATGATAGTTTTATGAATCAAGCTAGTAATGATTCATCTACATTTATTGTAGCTTGTAATGATTATTATAGTAAGCAGAATTCTATTAAGATTAGAAATGTTTTAAATAACAAGAGAAGTAATGGCAAATTTATAGGTAGTGCACCTAGCTTTGGGTATATGAGAGATCCTGAAGACAAAGGACATCTTATTCCAAATCCAGAAACAGCCCCAATTGTTAAAGAAATATTTAAAATGGCTGAACGAGGAATTGGAGTGTCAGAAATTACAACAACTCTTAATGAAAAAGGATATGTGACACCTAGTGGTTATAAACAAACTAAATATTCAACAAGACTTGTTTTTAGAGATGATTGGAATATTTCTTCTGTTAAGAAAATTCTTTCTAATAGAATATATACTGGTGATATGGTTCAACATACTCAAGCTAAAGTAAGTTATAAATCAAAAAAGAAAATTACTTTAGATCAAAGTTTATGGGTTATTGTGGAAGATACACATGAACCTCTTGTTTCTAAAGAAACCTTCGAATTAATCCAGAATAGAAAGCAAAATAATAATAGAATTTGTAAGACAACTACTGAACGACCTATTCGTTTATTTGAAGGGTTACTATACTGTAAAGAATGTGGGAATAGGTTAACTGTTACTTATAGAAAAAACCATGATTATTGGACTGTTAATTGTAATAGATATTCCCGAGATCCAATAAGAGGAAGGTGCTCTTCTCATTTCTTTCCATATGATTATTTGGAGGAACAACTGAAGAAGCATGTTAATACCATTTTATCTAAATATTTAAAACAATTTGATGTTAATGATTTAAATAAAGAAATTATAAATAGAGAAAAAGCTATAAATAATGATGGAAATAACAAAATCAAATCTTTGGAGAGTAGGAAAGTTAAAATCGTTGATAAGATGAATCATTTATATGATGATAGGCTGAATGGGAACATTTCCATTGAGTCATATAAAGAAATGGTTAAACCTTATGAATCTGAATTAAGTAAAATTAATCAGGAGATTGAAGGCGTTAAGGCCAATGTTCAGGAAGAAAAGAAGAACTTAAGTATGATTCCAGATTATACACAACAGATAAAACAACTTTTAGATTTGAATAAACCAAAGAGAGAGCTTTTATTATCTTTGATAGATAGAATAGAGATAGATGAAAATAGATTGATTACAATCAAATTTAAGTATGGAATTATTCCTAATTCAGAGTTTTATTATGAAGAAACAACTGGTCCAAGGAATCCATATGGTAAGAAAGGTAAATCTAGTGTTAAAAAATAGTAATTACTCTTGTACCGCAGATTTGGAATATGTGAAACGACAGTAAACTGCATTCCTGTTCAACTAATTATGATTGTGTAGAGCAGGAGTGCAATTAATATTATTTTTTCATCACAACAAGGATACTTCCGCAGGTGGCGATGGTGCGGAAGTAATTTATTCCCTTCGTAATAGTGATCGTTTATCTAGTATTATAAGTAAAAATTTTACACAAGCTGGACAAAATGTTCGAAAATTTTATCAAAGACGTTTACCTAGTAATCCAAATTTAGATTATTATTATATTTTAAGAAATACTCCAAATAATGAGTCCATTATAGTGGAGTATGGTTTTGCTGATAGTACTGGTGATGACGTCAATCAATTGAAAAATAATTGGGAAGGCCTTGCAGAAGCAGTAGTGAAATCATTGGCGGAATATATTGGAGTACCTTATACTCCCATATCTATGGAAAATACTTATATAGTTAAAAGTGGGGTTACAATTTTTAGGGGGAATAATGGGTATATTAATTAAAAAAAATAATAAAAATCTGTTATAATGGAAATATCAAGAGGTGTTTTTATATATGAAAAAATGGCAAAAAGTTTTATTATTGATTTTGGCTTGTTATATTAGTTATTTTATAGTATTTGGAATTCTTAATCTAACTACATTAAGAGAGGAAACTATTACAAATATAAGTCTTATTTTTGGAATGTTACCTGTATTATTTTATTTTTTAGTTATTAGAAATATCATAAAAAAAGAAAATAATGAAGTAACTAAAGTAAGTCCGAAAATTCAAAAAATGATTGAGTTAAATAATAATTACGATTTTAAAAAAATATTAAAAAGAGAACATAGTATTATCGAACGAGAATATTCTAGAAAAAGTCTAGATAGAGTTAAGGCATCCAGTGTTATTAAATATCATATTGAGAATAATATTGGCTTAATTAGAACAGATATAGAAAATGCTATATATAATATTAAGTTGCTCGAAGAATATAATAAAGATGTTGATAGAATTTATAGTCTTGAATCTAATAACGAAAGTAAATATTCTTTAAAAAAATTTAAAAAAATTGAAAATCGTGTCTTTAATGGTTTAATTCATAAAAAAGAGGAGTTTTTAATTAAATTAAAATTAGAAGTATATTATCGGAGTAATGGTGGCAATGTAAATGATAGTAGACGAGGTAAATTTTCATTTGAAGAACTTGTTAATGTATATAATGAGTGGCAAAACGGCAATAAATTTGAAGAAACAAAAAGACAAGAAAGAAAAATAATGAATGATGATATAAGATATAATGTTTTAAAAAGAGATAATTATACATGTCAGATATGTGGAGTAACCGCTAAAGATGGTGCGAAACTACATGTTGATCATATAGTACCAGTTTCTAAGGGTGGCAAAACTGTAATGAGTAATCTTCAAACTTTATGTGATAGATGCAATCTTGGAAAAAGTAATAAAATTGATGAAGAATTAAATAATGATATGATTTGTCCAAAGTGTGGCGGAAAATTATTACAACGAAAAGGAAAATATGGTGAATTTATTGGATGTAGCAATTATCCAAAATGTCATTATAAAAAATAAATTAAAAAAATCATCCTACTAAATTTAGTGAAAACTAAAAATTAGGATGATTTTTTTTGTACTTAATACTATTTATATTATTATGTTTAACCTATTTATCAACCTACAAAGTAGGATGAATTTTGAAAGTGCAAAATCAGATTTGTGTATATGTAATTCCTTATGTAATAAGGAATTAATTGCATATGATACACAAACTTCTTATCCCGCTATTCCATATTTAATTAAATTATAAATCTTTTTAGGATGGTAGACAAAACTTTCTATACTTTATAAGTTGACTCTTCTTTTTAAAGGAGGTATCATGCATCATGCAAAAGGAGATGATGTTTATGAAGAATTTATTGGAGGAATATGGAGTTAAGTAATATTGTTAGGTGTGTTGTAGACATACCAAATAATATTACTAAAACAAATTTTAAAGCCATAGAATTTATTGGAGGTATTAAACTCTATGGTTAAATACAAAGTTAATTTAAAATTTAAAGAAAATGGAAAATCTTTAAATGAAACAATAACTGAAGTATTAAAAATAGAACTAGAAAAAAAGATTAATACGACTTGCAATATTTTAAAAAAGGAGTTACCATTCAAGCATACTCATTATTCCCAAATGGAAGGGAGTAGTAAATAATGCTTGGGAATAGTAGTTTTAAAGTAGGAATATATATAAGATTATCAAGAGATGATGG
>CANRVH010000044.1 GCA_947643225.1 uncultured Clostridia bacterium | reverse complement strand
TATATCATGCATTTTTGATATAATCCACTTCGTTCACGTTATTTGAATAAGAGCCAATCAAAAAAGGACATTTACCATATCGAGCTTGTTTAGGTTATAAACATGAAAATAAAATGCTTGTTCCTAATCCTTTAACAAAAGATATTGTTGTTAGAATATTTGAACTTTATCATAGTGGTATGTCCTACCAAAAGATTAGTAATCTACTTAATAAAGAAAAAGTATTAGGCAAGGAAAATTGGTGTGATTCTACTATTACTACTATTTTACAAAATGAAGTCTATAAAGGCGATTTTGTGCATGGTAAAAGAACAAAGAATCCTATTTACTATAAAGATGTTGTTGAGCCAATTGTATCTCGTGAACTATGGGAAGAATGTCAGGTACAAAAGAAGAAGAACTCTCGTAGTTATATAAGAAATTTAACCTATCTATTTCTACAAAAATTGAAGTGTCCTCATTGTAATAGAATTATGGGCGGTAAAGCAACTAAAAAGAAAAACGGAAATGTATATTATTACTATTATTGTACTGATTGTAAATGCAACATTAAAGAAGAAACAATTGAAAATTATATAAAAAATTTCATTGATGATATTGTAGAATACGATTCAGTTGTAAATCAATTCTTCTTACCTATGATTAAGCAAAAAATTGAAAATCCTGTAGAACAATTAGAAAAAGAAATCAAAGACTTAAAAGCAAAAAATGAAAGATTAAAGCAAGCATATCTCGAAGGTGTATTCCTTTTAGCTGATTATAAAAAAGAAAAAAAGAATATTGATAAAACAATTGAGAGTTTAGAAAATAAAATTATGGATACTGAAATAAGTGATGAATTACGATTTACTTCTGAAGATATATTATTAAAAAGAGATATTGATTTCATTAACAAATTAAAATATCCTGATAAGTATCAAGATTTTAATAAGTTTTGGAAAGATTATACAAGAGAAGAACAAGCTGATTTAATAATGAGATATGTTGATGAAATAGAACTTGATAAAGTTAATAATAAATACGAAGTTAAATTTGTTAAATTTAGAGAATCTATTTGTAAACCAATGACTGAATTAGAAAATCAAGGATACTTAGATAAGAAGATTCAAATGTTTGGAAATTTTGCTGGATATATGAGATTTAGTGAATATCTTCCTTTTGATAAAATATCAGAACATATCATAAGACTAAGACAATTTTATGATGTAAGATTTTATGAAGCTGAATATTATGTTCAAGATCAAGTATTTAAATTTGAATTAGATGAAAACAAAGCAGATATAGTTAGAGTGTTTCCTATGAAAGATTATAAAAAGATAGATTCTCAAAATAAAAAAGATATTCATAATTATGGAGTTTTATATGTTAATAAAAATAATGAACTTTATAAAGCAAGTGAAGATGTAGTTTTTAAATATATACCTGATATATGTGATAGAGTTACTTTTTCAAAAGAACCTATCACTATTGATGTAAAACCTATTACCTATGATGAATTATACGATAATGAAGAAACTATTGTCGAAGCATAGTTTCTTCTACTTATAAAATTAACAAAAGTTAATTTCGGATTCTAAGGCAAGCCTTAGCCCCCGTATTTTGTTAGTATGACAAAATTCCTAGGGGGTTAAATATTTTGTCAAAACAAAATATAGCTAAAAAAACACAAAGAAAGGAGCTTTGATTTATATACCTAGTTTAGGTTATTCTTTCCATTTAAGTAATGATAAAAATAAGAAAAATAGTAGTAAAGCAAGTGCAAAGTCTAATTTAAGTGGCACAACATCTAATAGTAATAATGCTATCCAAAATGCAGCAGGACTATCTAAATGTGACAATCATAATTGTAGAAAATATGATGATAGAGAGTATGATATTGAAATTATTAGAGGCTCTAACTCAATCGTCAATGAAGTTCGAAAATTATATAAGGATGAGTTTGAAGAAGCAAGAATTGAATACAATATTAAACAAATTCGTGATGATAGAAAGATAAAAGATTATTTCACTCATGTTAGCAATAACACTAAAAAAGATTTAGCTTGTGAGATAATTATTGAACTTGGTGATATGGAATTTTGGAATACAAAAGATATGGACTATAAAAAGAAAATGACTAATGTATTCGAAGAGCAAGTTAAAAGTTTAGAAGAATTAGTTCCTGATTTTAAGATAGCAAGTGCCATAATTCATTATGATGAAACAAGTCCACATCTTCATATAATAGGTGTTCCAATTAAAGTTAAAAATAAGTATGGTATGTCTAAACAAGTTGGAAAGTCTGATGTCTTTACTAAAGAATCATTAACAAAAATTCAAGACAGAATGAGAATTCGTTGTATAGAATCTTTCAATAAATAGTATCACACTAATTATAAATTAAAACCTAAATTAAAAGGTCGAAATCGTGATTATCATATATCAGAAATGGAAAACTATCAAAAGATGAAAAAATCTCTTGAAATACATCAAAATACATTGAATAAGGCAAAAGATAAAACTGATAATTTAAAAAATAGTACAAAAGAAATTAGAGATATGCTAGAAAATTTAAAGTCAAAAGGTTTAATTAAAAGTCAATTAGTTTTAGATGTAGTTGATAGAGATAAAGCTATTGTTTTTATTGATTTAGTTGATAAAACTATTGCTGAATATCAGAGTATTCAAGAATTATCAGTTACACTAAAAGAAGTGGAAAGTGAACTGCTTAACAATCGTGATCGAATAAGATTATTATTGAAAAACAATGAAGAACTCAATTCTGAAGTTGATAGTTTAAACGATAAAATCAAATCTAAAGATGAAAATATTAATGATTTAAAAGAAGAAAATAGTCTATTAAAATCTTCTTTAGAACATCTTAAAAATTTAGTTTACAATCTTGTTAAATTTCTTATGGATAGAATTTATAGAAATAAAGATAAAGAAAAATATATGGGATTTGCTAAAGAATTATATGAGCATGGTGCTTTAGATGAAGAAGATTTCAACCTTTTTCAAGATAATAGAAATCTAGATAGTCATAAAGAATTAGAGATAGAAAAAGATGATATGGAGCATTGATTACTCATATCATCATAAGCTTATCTCTTTTTAATTTCTTCTTTAATAAATTTTACAAATTCTTTAATAGGCATTGAATAAGTTTCTTCACTACCATATTTACGATAACTTATAAGATTATTATCTCGTTCATTATCGCCTATAATAATAGTATATGGATTTTTCATAACATTGCTTTGTCTAATTTTTTTACCCATATTTTCTTTTGAATCATCATAACTAACTCGAACTTCTTCATCATTTAATATTTCAAATATTTTTTTACAATACTCATCATGATATTTCATATTAACAGGTATTATATTAACTTGAACAGGAGATAACCAAACAGGAAGTACACCTTTAAATTGTTCTAGTAATAATACTAAAAACCTTTCATAAGAACCTAAAACGGCTCTGTGAACCATTACAGGAGTTTGTTTTTCTCCATTTTCATCAATATAGAATAATCCAAATCTTTTAGGAGTTGCAAAATCTAATTGAACAGTTGGTATTTGAATTTCTCTACCCAAAGCATCTTTAAACATAAAATCAAGCTTTGGTCCGTATAATGCTGCCTCTCCTTCACATCTTTTAGCATCAAGATTTAATTCATTAGATATTTCTTCTAACATTTTTTCACATAAATCCCAATCTTCTTTATTACCAATATACTTTTCAGGATGTTCATAATCTCTTACTGATAAAGAAACCCAATGATCTTCCCATAATCCCATTCTTGAATAAAAATCTTTGATTAAATTACACATATTGATAACTTCATCTTTCACTTGATCTACTCTACAAAACGAGTGCCCATCTTCAACAGTTATAGCGTATACTCTCGATAAACTATTTCCAACTGCTCCCTGTAATTCTGCTCTATATTGCTTATCTGATTCCATATATCGTATTGGTAAATCTTTATAACTACGAAGTTTAGAAGCATATATTTGAGTATGATGAGGGCATTGAACAGGTTTTAGTACAAAGTTATGTCCTTTTGGAGATTCAACTCTAAATAACTCATCGTTAAATTTTTTTGCATGACCTGAAGTTTCAAATAAAGAAATATCTGCTAGTGATGGACAACTAACTTTTTGAAATCCGTATTTTCTACATACTTTTTCTATTTCTTTTTGAAGTTCATCTTTAACAATAGTTCCTCTAGGAGTATATAAAGGTAATCCTCCACCTACATAATCAGAAAAATAGAATAAATCTAAATCTTGACCAATTTTTCTATGATCTCTTTCTTTAGCCTCATTCAAAAACTGGTTATATTTATCTAACTTTTCTTGATTAACAAAGCATTTTCCAACTATTCTAGTAATCATTTCATTATTAACATTGCCTTCATAATAAACACCACTAATTCTTAAAAGTTTTACATAAATGCCATTATCTAGTTTTCTAATTTCATTCTCTAGAGAGTCAAAATCATTTTCACTTACTTGTTCATCAATTTTAAACTCATAGTAAAACTCATTTTCATCAGCATACGCATTATCTAATCTAATACTTTTATATTTTTCTTGAATTACTTGTTTTAATAATTCAACACCTTTTTCATTTAACATTTTAATTTCCTTCTTTCTTTCATTAACTTTTTGATTAGGAGTTTATCGTATCACTTTCCGTTTCCGTCATTTTTACCATCTCCTTTAAAAAACAAAAAGGATGATACCATATTAGGAGTCTATTACAGACGGTACCATCCTTATTTTTACTTAATTCATTTTAACCAAATTTATCGGGCAATCAGTTTCCTGTGCAACATAATAGGTAGTAATTATTAAGGTTATTTATTAGTTTCCACCAACCACTAACTCTCTTTAAAATAATTTCTTAATAACCATGTCCTATATTATAGTCTTTATATTAATATTATATCATTTTCCGTTAATTTAATTTACATAAAATTAAAAGTCTACTACTTGATTGTAATAGACTTTGTAATAATGATATAAATATTTCTAATTTATACTTTTATTAAACAATGCTAAAACAATCAATAGAAACAATTGATTTCGTTGTAGTATAAGTTGTTGTCGTTAATTGATTGCTAAACATTTAAATCTCTCCCTTTCAAAAAGTAACTAAATAATATCATATTTACACCTGTTTGTCAAACTGCTATTTTTTAAACTTAATTCCTTTCATTTGCTTATCATCAAATCTGACATATTCTCTAATATAAATGTTAACAGATTCTAATAAATGATTCTTCCTTTCTTCTCCCTGTAAGTCTAGTCCACTTACCTTTGATTTCATAAAATCATTGATTAATTTATTATTGTTGTAAAAATCGTTGATTTTAATCTCAAAATCATCACAGTATTTTTCCATTTTTCCTAATTCATCTATATTTAATAAGTATATGCAATCTTCTTTTAATCCATTTATAGAAAATATAGGAATATAATTATTTTTAAAATTAAAGTAATGAGATGATTTTAATCCATCATATTTTACATCATCTGGAATTCTATATGAAATATTTGAATATTGTAATATATCATGAATAGCAGAATAATCAGCAAAAATTATACACTTATTATAATCAATATCGTTATTTTCAAAATAAAATAGAATTTTTGAATCTACTAAAGCAGAATTTTTTTCCAATAAATTTGCATATTTATTTTCTTCAGAACGTATAAAAGCATTAGCAAATCCATCTTCAAAGTTTGTCCATACAATAGCTCTATCATTTGGCATTTTCGATAAAAAATAAGTCTTATCTACTATGTTATTTAATCCAATATAATTTATACCTTTTTTTCTATTTTTAACCCTTTTAACATTATTAGTAGTATTCAAAATATTATATAATTCTGCATCTTTATAATAGTTTTCTCTAAATTTATTCTTAAATAAGTCTACCTTTTCTAAACTAATTGGTGTATTCCTAATATACTGTTTTTCATCATCATCAATAGCTAAAACTAATTTATTAACTTTATCTACTAAATCTGTATTATTTAATGTTTCAAACTCTTTAATTAATACATTTGCATGTGTACTTAATGGATAACTAAGTGGCAATTTAATATTAGAACTATTTCTTTTATCTAGTAACAAACAATAGAAATGTATTAAATATGAGGATGTATTAACATTCCACATTCCATCTGATTCATCCAAATCATGGTCTTCTAATAAATCCCAAGAATAAGTTTTATCATTATAGTCTTTATGAATAGTTTCCAACAAAGTATTTGTTAACTCTTCAATATTATAATTTTTATACACACTTAAAATATTAGATATATCTTTATTATTTTCTTCCCATTTATTTATAACATAAGATAATGTTGCAAAGTAATTACAATTGTAATTTATTAAAATTTCTTTATATATTTTTGTCATTTTTATATTAGCTTCATTTTCACTATATTGTATTTGTTCTAATTTGTCATTTATATCATTTATAAATTTAAAAATTTTTCTTAAATATTGGAAAAAATATTTATCATTTTTCTTGCTAAGATCAAATAAAACGCTACTAATTGTTTTGTTGCACACCAACAACACATCTTTACAAAATTCCATGTTATCTAATTTTATATCATATTCAACTAAACCTATAAATTCAAATAATTCTAGTTTTATTTTTCTATAGGAATGTTCATTATCAGTCAATTTTAAAGACTGAAAATTAAAATAATTATATATACTATGTAAATATTGAATAGACAACAATTCATTGTTCGTATATGAATAAAGTATCATACTATATAAAAAACTAATTAACTCATTCATCAAATAAGCATTATCTTGTTTTATAATAATTTGAGTATAATCTCTAATATCTTCCCTTATTAGTTTTAATATTTCATATGCTCTTGGTTCATAGAAAGAATGCGTTTGACCATATGCAACATCATATGAATAATCTCCGATATTTGATCTAATACCTTTAATATAATCCTTATAAATATCTAAATATTTATTTAAATTATTAGATAATAAAGTTGAAGACGAATCATTAATTGCTTTAATACAATCATTCTGTAAGTATTCATAATTTGCTTTTATATAAAAGTGATTATTAGTTTCAGAAGTTATATATATTTTTTCTGAAACTAAACTTATAATATCTAGAGCGTTTTGTTTATAATTAGAATCATAATAAATTGTTATGCAACTTCTGTCCTTTTGGGTAGTAGCTCCTATATCAAGTAATCCAATAACTATTTTGGGTCTTACATCTTCCTTTTTATTTATGTCATCACTTAAATTATTTTTTTCAATATAATCCATATTGACAGTCTTTAGTTTTTTTGCAATTTTATCTATAATTTTATAGTTATATTGTTCTATTTTTCTTAAGTCATGAACTGGGTAAACATTTATCTTCTTATAATCAAATGTATTAATATAATCATACCTTTCAACCTTTATGCCAAATTTTAAATATTGTCCTATGATATTAGTATTATCAAAATGTCTTATCTGATCCTGTAAATCATCATTAACAATTTCATATCTTGTTTCACCAATTTTCTCTTTTTCATATCTTAAATCAGATAGTAACTTAAATGATTTATAATACATATAAAGTATAAAATAAATTGAAAGAAAACATGTAAATATAAAATAATATTGTTCATTTAAAATTGTTAATATAGCTAAATTAACGCAAAAATAAATCACGAATGGGAACATCATGGTATTTTTTAAATATGTTTCCACTACAATATAATCTTGCTTATTATTTATCTTTTCTATTAACATAATAGCCAATGGCAATACTAGACTCAGAATACAGGAATAAATTGTTAAATAATCTATATCAATAGAGAAATTTAAATGTATATTTAACAAGCTAGGTATTATATTTCTCAACAATTCAAATATTAAAGAAAAAACAATACTAATGAGCAAAATGTATACTATATTTTTAATCTCTATTTTGTATATATCATTACATATTGACTTAATTGTATTTTTTAATTTATTTCCAAATTTATATACTACTAATATTAAACACGATATAATTACTAATAATATAATTTGTATATAATGAAGTCTTATAAAAGTAATAAACTCTTCTAATATATTTTTAATAAGCTTTACCAAATTTTTCAAAGTATCCACCTCTTAGGTGAATATTTTACCAAAAAATTGGTATTTTTTCGAGACATCAAGATAAATTTGTGCTAAAATATCATTAGTGATTGATATTTTATATATCAAATCGTTAAGAAGTGAAAAAAGTTGTAGATATCTACGCCATTCGCTCCATTGAGAGAATTACTCACACCCTCGTGTGAGTTTTATATTACAAAGAATATCCTATATCACTCGTTGATATGGGATTTTTTCATGTTTGAAAGGAGGTTTCACAAATGAAAATAACCATAGAACCTTTAGAATTTCCTTTATGTGTTAAAGAAAAACTTATGAAGATACCTAAAATATCAAAACTACATATTGAATTTGTAAATGGGAAGAATATTCATTTTAATAAAACTAACCTTTCAATCAATGAACCACATAAAATTATTATTAGTAATGAATCATCTTGTATAATTCTACTATCTTATCCAAACGATAATAATTTATATTTGAAAGATAGTTTAGAAATTATTACTCTTAAATCTATAAAATTTTTGATTTTAAAAATGCTCTAAAAAATAAATTTTTTGAAATTTTATTTTCTCCTTTATTTATAAGGGTTTGCGAGCAAAAAATAATTTTTGATGTCCGTTTACTTTCCGGTTAAAATGTGGTATTATGGTAATATACAAAAGTTCTAGGCAATCGTATATTTTATGTATTTTTGTAGTTCTTAACACAAGGAAATTCTCTTGTGTTTTTTTGTCGTTCAAAGAAAGGAGAAGAAAAAAATATGAACGGAGAAAAGAAGAACTTTGTTGTAGGGATTTATCCTCGTGTAAGTACAGAGGATCAGTCCAGGTTTGGTTTTAGTT
>CANRVH010000043.1 GCA_947643225.1 uncultured Clostridia bacterium | reverse complement strand
TTGCTCTTTTTGTTCTTGCCCCAATTTCTTTTCTTTCCCTTTGACCGAATACTAAGTTCATACCAAATATCATTTCACCATTAGCAGTAGATACATCATAAGGTTCAAGTATTAACTCAATCTTAACATCATGTTCTTCACAATAATTTAATAACCAAAAGCCATCATAGTTATTTCTAGTAAGTCTATCTACTTTAATAGCAATTAACTTATCAATTTTTTTAGACTTAATATCTTTTAAAAGCCTTTGCATTTCTGGTCGCATTAAATCTTTTCCAGAATGACCTGCATCATTATATACATCTACAATACTATAATCATTTTTTTCACAATATTCTTTAATCATACGAAGTTGTGAATCAATAGAATAACCATTATCTCTTTGATCATCTGTACTTACTCTTACATATACTGCACATCTCATAAAATAATCATCTCCTCACTTGTTTAGCATTTAAAAAAGACTTTTAGGGGGTATAGAGAGTTATTTTTTAAAATTTCCTCTCATATGTTTAGCCACTCAAACTCAAAAAGTGAAGTTTAAAATTGAATATTTTTCAAATTTTACACACATTTGACCTCTTGCTAATCCTAAATAATAGTCAAATTATTAAGAATATGTATAATTTCTCTGAGATTATATTTTTGATTGTGTTTCTTAATATAGAATGGTTTATTGGATATTTCATTTACTTTATACTCTAATATGGTAAGATTAGTAGGAGATGTAATTAGGTACTCAGTAGGTTCTATAAATTTTAAATTAGTATATAAGAGATGCTTTGTTTTGCCATTTTTTATTTGGTAAGAATAACTCTTAATCACTTCCAAAATCTCGTTATTCGGTTTTAATTCTTCAAGTATCTTAAATTCCAACATCAAAAAAGTCCTCCTTCCTAGAAAGAGAACTAAAGTTTTCTATGTAAAATAAAAACTCACGATACCATATTGGTTCGTAAGTTGTTTTCAAATGGAGCAGATGATAATAGGGTTTTAAACCTAAAATCTAAAAAATATCCCTCACTCGTTAAATAGATTATATGATAATTTTATTATTTAATCAATACTTGTTAGAAAATTTACTAGAAAGATACTAGGAATTTATTAGGAAATTTAACCGGAAATTTATTAGGAAATGGTTCTTGCAAATAAACGATATCTAATAAAAAATTTGATAGTTATATAGGAAATTATTGGGATTTATAGTATAATTATATCAACAAGAATGCTTGTGAAGGAGGAATTTATGCTAGAAAACAATGATAAGTATTTTGAAGTATTAAATGATATTAAGAAAACTTTAATCACTACTAGGAATAAGATAGTAGAAAATGCTAATAAAGATTTGATATTGATGAATTATAATATTGGTTTAAAACTAATAGAAAATAATAAATGGGGTTCATCTTTTATAGATACTTTGGCAAAAGATTTAAAAATAGAGTTCCCAACTTTAAAAGGAATGTCTGCTAGAAATTTAAGATATATGCAAAAATTTGCTACAGAATTTGATAATGATGAATTTTTGCAACATGATGTTGCAAAATTACCTTGGTCTTCTGTCACAACTATAATGGATCAAGTAAAAGATAAAGAGCAAAGAAATTGGTATATAAAAGAATCTATCCAAAATGGCTGGGCAAGACCTGTAATTGTTCATCAAATAGCAAGCAAGTTATATGAAAGGCAAGCATTACTAGAAAACAAAACAACTAATTTTGATGAAACACTCCCATCTCCTAATAATGAACAAGCAAAAGAGTTGTTAAAAAATCCTTATATTTTTGATTTTATAACTGCTGATAAGGATTTAAAAGAATTAGATATTGAAAGAGAATTGACTGCTAATATAACTAAATTATTATTAGAACTTGGAAATGGCTTTGCTTTTGTTGGCAGACAATATCATTTAGAAATTGAAAATGAGGATTATTACATTGATTTATTATTCTATAATTTAAAAGTCAGAAGTTATGTGGTTATTGAATTAAAAACGACTGAGTTTAAACCTGAATATGCGGGTAAACTAAATTTTTATTTAAGTGCAGTTGATAAGTATATCAAGAATGAGAATGATAATCCTACATTTGGTATATTACTTTGTAAAGATAAGAAAAGAGTTACAGCAGAACTAGCATTAAAAGATATTAATAAACCTATTGGAGTTAGTGAATATAAAATTTTATCAGAGATACCAGAATTTTTAGAGAATACTTTACCTAGTATTGAAGATATAGAAAAGAGATTGGAGGAAGATTCAGAATGAATATAAAAGTTAATAGGGTTAAAATATTTGTTACCATACCATTAAAAAATGTAGAAGAAGTTCGAAATGCTGTATGTGAAGTTGGAGCTGGAATAATCGGAGCTTATACTTATTGTACCTCATCAACAAAATCAATTGGTACTTTTATGCCAGACGATAATGCTAATCCATATATTGGTAAGAAAAATAATTTGGAATTTGTCGAAGAAGAAAAATTAGAATTTGTTTGCAGTATAGACAAAGTAAAAAAAGTAATTTCTAAACTAAGGGAAGTACATCCTTATGAAGAGCCAGCAATAGATATAATTCCACTAATAGATGAAGATTATTTTAAGTAGAAGGGGTGTAACAATGAGTAAGTATAAAACAATGTTAAAGAAAGATATACAATTATGTGATGAATATATAGCCAAAAATTTTGCAACGCATGGTGAAGTTAAATCATTAACAGGAAAATATATAATGGACTATCCAAAATTTAATGAAGGGATAATTGCTTATGTTGGAGTTCCAGGATATGAAACCAATGAAATAGAAAATATTAAAATAGTAAAGAGTAAATTAGAATATTTATTAAATAGAGTTGATAATCCTGAGTTATATAATAATTCCAAATCGTCAGGGATAAACATATCTACAGTAAATAATAATACTAACGATAATTCAAATACTACCAATATAAATATGAGCATTAATGATATAAAGAAAAATATTGATGATAATACTTATTTAAGTGATTCTGAAAAAAAAGAGTTATTAATGAAACTAGATGAAATAGAAGAATTACAAAAAAGTGAAGAATCAAAATCAAAAAAATGGGACAGAGCTAAAAAATTATTGTCATTTATATTGGATAAAGGTGCAGATATAGCAATTATGTATATTCCGCAAATTATGAAAGCTATAAATAAATAGTCTATGGAGAAAGACAAAAATTTTAAAATCGTTAATGAAATTATTAATGATGCATTTTGGCTTGGTTATATTTTAGAAATCAAAAGAAATATAATTGACTATAGTCAAAAAGAAATATTGAGTTCATTTTTAGTATTTTTCTCTTCAATATTTGTAGAAGAAACTTTAAAATCTAATCACGGTGGATTAACTGGAAATCGAAATGTTACCTTAGAAGAAATTGAAAATTTAAGGAATTATAATTTAAAGTATTGTCCTTCTAGCAATTCTAAAACATCTCAAAAGATTATAAAAGAGATGGGGATAGATTTTAATACCTATATGTTTGATGTTATATTATATTTAAATGAAAGTGAATTACTGGATATTAATTTAAGAAACTGGGAATTAAATAAAAAAGAAAATTTTGAATTATTGGATGGAATAGTATCTACTCCTATAAGATGGATTGAAATATT
Source organism: uncultured Clostridia bacterium (assembly GCA_947643225.1). Lineage (GTDB taxonomy): Bacteria > Bacillota_I > Bacilli_A > RF39 > UBA660 > UBA2730. Next base: position 5,424 of record CANRVH010000043.1, on the reverse strand, counting down.
GATGCCAGAAATATATGATGCATTAAAGGATGCTTTAAAATCACTTTCAGATAAATATATAAATAGAATTTCTAATTCTAAAATTAATAAAAAAACTTATTTTTCTTTTAAATTATTTAGAAAAAGTAAAATTAGTGAAGATGGAAAATTATATATACTACAAAGATATGGTTTAATAAAATCGACTTTGTTTATTGAAAGTATAATTGACGATGATATTTCATTTGATATTGGAAGATTACATTTTAATTTCAAAAACTTTATAATGAAAGCTAAAGCTATTATTTTAGAAGTGTTTTGGAATGACAAAAAAACCAATAGCTCCATAAACTTGATCGATGAAATATTTGAAAAAAATAGAGATTGTATAGATGATAAATTTTATCCAATTAATAGAAAATGTAGAAACAATCTTCATTATTCTGATTATCATTTTTTATCAAAAAAGGATATTGACGTTTTAAATAAATATCAAAATTTATATTTGAATAATGCTTTATCAGTTTTTGATAGTAATTTAACATATAAATTTAATAAGTTATATAAAGTATTTTTAGCTATTGCAAAGTTAGAATACTGGAGTAGACCAAAATCATTAAAGGAGGATAAAAAATGATTAAAATAGTAGAAAAATAAAATATCAGTTGATGATTTTAATTATTTAACTGATAAAGTTGGTTGGGGTACTAGAGATGCTAATGTTGTAGAGAAAGCATTGAATAATACTTTATTTTCAGTAAGTATCTATGATGATAATAAAATCATTGGATACGGAAGAATAATTGGAGATAAAACAATCTTTCTTTATATTCAAGATATTATGGTTATTCCTGAATATCAAGGACAAAAAGTTGGAACTAAAATTATGAATGAACTCCTAACAAAAGTAGATGAATATAAAAAAGTAAATCCTAATATAAGAACTTATTTAGGTGCCTCTAAAGGAAAAGAAAAATTTTATGAAAAATTTGGATTTAAAACTAGGCCAAGTGTTGATTTAGGAGAGGGTATGGTTTTATTTTAAATTTAATGTTAAAATATAAGTAATTGAGGATGAATAATAATGGCTGTTAAAATAACTTATTTCGTACATGGAACAACTACAGATAATTTAGAACACAAATCTACTGGATGGTTACCAGGAGAATTATCACAAAAAGGTATAGATCAAAGTATCGTTTTAAAAGAACAAGTAGATATTAATCAATTTGATGTGATATTCTGCTCTGATTTACAAAGAGCAATTGATTCAGCAAAATATACTTTTGAAGGTGTAAAAGAAATTATTCAGGATGAAAGATTAAGAGAATGCATCTATGGAGATTTCAATGGACAAGATAGTAGTCTAGCAAAATATGAAGAACATATTACTGAGAAATTTCCAAAAGGAGAATGTATGTTAGATGTTGAAAAGAGAATCAAAGATTTTTGTAATTATCTTTTGGAAAATTATAATGGTAAGCATATAGCAATTGTTGCTCATAAAGCACCTCAACTAGCTTTTCAAGTTTTAACTCAAGGCAAAACTTGGGAGGAAGCTATTGACCAAGATTGGCGTAAAACAAAATCTTGGCAACCTGGTTGGGAATATATAATAAATAACTAATATGTATAATGCACCAGCCAATTGACTATGTCAATTTGCAAGTGCGTTTCTAAATTATTAAAAATTTAGTATGTATCAAAGACTCCGACTATTTAAAAATGTCGTAGTCTTTTTTTAATGATTCTTTATTTATAAAATCATTTACTTCTATTTCAGTATCTGTATCTTTAGATATTTCTTTTAAATCTAAAGTATTATATAAGTCATTATCATAACATTCTTTTAAAATATCTATCGTTTTTTCTTTCTTCTTTTTATCATTAGACAATAAAATTTCTCTAAAAAATTCTTTTAATATTAACAACAAATGATTAATAAAATTCAGTAAATTAGCTTTATCTTCGTGTAATTTACCATTCTCATCCTCTAAATAATTAATATCAATAAGACTATTTTTATATTGTTTTTCTAATTTTCTATAATCACAAGTGAAATCATTTAAACTGTCAACAAATGCTTTACTTGTTACCATATTTTGAATCTCTTCACTATACATATCTAGAAAATCTAATAGAATATGATAAATTTCTCCATCAATAATTACTTTATCAGTTAATGCCTTCTTTTTAGGATTTTGTAATGTGCCTTTGATTTTCCAATATTGTTCTTCAATTTTTTTCTTGCTTTTATATGCTTGTCTGTCATAATATCTAGCAACATTTTTAAATTGTCCCATTGATAAATGTTTGACTCCTGTGTGTTTTTCTCCTCGTTCTAATTTAAATCCTTTCTTGGTTAATCTCTCATGGTATTTATCTTGTAATTCACATAAATGAACTTTATCTTTGACATATGATCGTTTGGAAATAGTGTATTTTATAGTACCTGTTCGTTTATCAAATTTCTTAACAAGTGGAACAACGACACAGTGTAAATGAGGTACTTTTTCATCCATATGAATAACGGCATGTAAGACTTGCTCTTTGGTATAACCTAAATCTTCATAAACAAAATTCATAGTTTCGTTTGCCCAGTTCATTAGTTCCTCTTTACTCATATTTTTAAAAAAGTCTTTATCGCTTGTGAATATCATTTCATCAGCAACAACACTTTTAGAATCATTAACCATATCATAAAAAGACTTTTTTCTATCAGATCTCATATTCTTCATTCTTTCAGAATGTTCTTTTTGATATTCTCTTGTTATTTCATAAAATTTGTCTACATACTTATTACAATTTACTATTTCAATATTGTTTTTACTGTCTTCAACTTTAATATTAGGATTAGATTTATATCTTTCTTTTGTTCTCCCATTATGACTACCTTTTTGTGATAATTCATTTAAAGTTTTAATACCTTCACCTCTAAAAATTGCATAGCTCATATTTTATTTTCCTTTCTGATTATTTTTATTTTCTTCTTTGGATAATTCTAAAATATTCTCAATTTGTTCTTGATATTGTTTATCTTTTCTTAAAACCTCAAGCATGAGATAGTTAGGAATTACTTCTTTATTTTCCTTAAAATAATCAAGAATTTGGGGTACGACTACTTGAAAAAAGTAGTTAATAATTTTGCCTCCTTTCTAAATTTAGACAACAAAAAAGAGCCAAAGCTCTTAAAATATTTATAATTTTTTGTGTGAATCATAAGTTGAAATAGGTTCGAAAGTATTTACATATTGATTAAATTGCTTAAAAGTTAATCCTTCTGGTATGCTTGGAATTTCTACTAATTCTCTAATATCACTTTCATCATGTCTATCCACCTCAGATTTAATTGCACTTTCAATAGAATCAAATTCATGAATCCCTCTTTTATTAGAATTAGAGTGTTCAAAATGATACCACTTCCCTTGAAAATAGTATAAAACAAAACAGTGCATTCTTACTTCCTTGTCAAAGTTTTCTTCTGTTTCATATCTTCTATAACAATATAATTTATTTTCTAAACCTATATTATCAAAGAAAAATTTTATTAATTTTGCTTGTTCAATACATGTTCCGAGTCCATTTCTAATTATCTCTTCAATTGAGCTAATTCTGTAGTTTTCTCTAAAACCTTTAAGATTATTTAAATGTTTTTCTTCAAATTTATCTATCCAACCATATTCAATATTCATATTCATATAATCCATTAGTTGTGAAGGATTTTTTATACTTTCAAAATTTAGTTCATCTTTTAATGCAGCTATTTTAGATGCTTCAATAACATCTGTTTTTAATTCCTTATCTTCTGGATGACTTATTAGTTGTTCTAAAAAATATACCATATCATAGATAGCAAGTCTTTGAGATAAAAAAGGTGTATTAATTAGCTCTGGATAATATCTTTCAACATATAATTTTATATTTGTGTAATCGCTTGAATCTGTGTATTGCTCTGTTTCTTCACTAGCAAATTTCCAAGGTTTTCTAGCCATTCTAAAAAATATATCTAATTCAAAATCTTTTGGTGCGAACATTGATCTCTCAAAATCAATTATTTTTATATCTCTATTATTATAGAAAATATTATCAAAGTGTAAATCATTATGCACTAAAACAAAATCCTCACTTTTTAAATATTGCTCAAATTTAGAATAAGCATGATTAATAAGATGTTGTTCATCCTCGCTGAAGATATGAAGTTCTTTAGCTTTAGAATATAATAAAGAAAATTGTTCTTTAAAATAACTAGACCAATCATATTTTTGTCCAATATTTGAATGAATTTGTTTCATTGCCGTACATATTTGTTTTATTATTTCTTCTCTTTGTTCTTCAGAAAATGTATGCCAAACATTATATAGAGAAACACCATTTACTTTTTCGATTATTTCATAATAATAGGGAATTCCTTTTTTATCTGTACTTGAATAATATAATTTGGGGATTAAATGATTTTCTGAATTTGAATTATAAAAATCTATTTCTTTTTTAAAATTATTCTCATTTTGATAATTAGTACATATTTTAACAATAAATGAATTATTAATGCTATAAATCGTATTTGTAAATCCAACATTGATTCTTGTTATACTAGGATTTTTTCCAAATAAATTTATATTTTTGCTTACAATTAAATTAATAATTTCTTGCATAGTAAAACCTCCAATTACTAATATTTTACCATATCTAGGTACTTATTTGAAGTAATGTATATTTATCTTTTTCAAATTTATTTTCTTTCTTGTTGGGAATAATCTGTAAGAGAGAATTGTTTGATAAATTATCAATATCTAGTTTTTCTTTCTCAATAGTAATAGGTGCTATTTTATAAAATTTGCTCAATGATTCTATATATTTAGTAATATCTTCTTTCGTTCTTTCGTTAGATAAAATGACGTCTCGTTCATTGATATTTACTGCCATATCAAAGCAATCATTTCTAAACATATAACCGATATTTTGAATTTCTTTTTTGTTGATATTGATTTTCTTAATAATAATTTCATCTTTCTCTTTCTCAATTTCAATCGAATCAATGTATTTGATAATTAGTTCTGCTTTTTGTTCTTTTGTTAGTTTATTCCATAAACCATTTTTTCTCACATAATAAGATTTATACTTCATTTTCTCTAATTGAAATAGATTATTATAAAGTCTCAAATCATCCTTATGATTTAGATTTTCATCAGCATTATTCAAATTATTTAGTTTAATCTTTGTTTCTTCAATTTGCATTTTTATACTTTTTTCTTCATCTATAAATTCATCTTGTTCAATATTACTATTTAAATAGGCATTTTTAATGCGTTTTAACTTAGTATTTAGTTCTTTTAATATTTTCTCATATCTTTTTATTTCGAGCGTTAAATCCTCGTTAAAAAAGGATTTATAGTTATTATCAATAAGCAAGTAATAATCTAACATATCATTTAAGAATAACATTAA
>CANRVH010000042.1 GCA_947643225.1 uncultured Clostridia bacterium | reverse complement strand
TAAATGCGATGAATTTGTTCGAAAAAATGTGTCTAAAAACTTGACATAAATCCAAAATAAAATATTTTATAAAAATAGAGTGGAAGAAGGACAAAAACACTTTGTATTAACAGCAAAGAAAAATACTCAATAATCATAGTTTGAATTTTGATAAAATAAATAGAATTAATTAAATAAAACCTATTTTGTAATTGATATTCCTATGATATACTTTATTTAGTAGTAATCATTACAATTAAAGAATTTGTTTTTTTAATAAATTTAAAGTATTAGATTATGAAGCAATTTACAAAATAATTTGTAAAAATAAATTAGAAAAGGAGTAGAAAAAATGAAAGAAAAATTAGAAGGAACAAAAACATTTGAAAATTTGATGACCGCTTTTGCTGGAGAAAGTCAAGCAAGAAATAAATACACTTACTTTGCTAGTGTGGCAAAAAAAGAAGGATATGAACAATTATCAGAAATATTTTTAGAAACAGCAAACAATGAAAAAGAACATGCTAAAATGTGGTTCAAAGAATTAGGTGGAATTGGAACAACTGCTGAAAACTTAAAAGCAGCTGCTGAAGGTGAAAACTATGAATGGACTGATATGTATAAAGGATTTGCAGAAACTGCCAAAGAAGAAGGATTTGATCGTATTGCTTATCTTTTTGAGGAAGTGGCTAAGATTGAAAAAGAACATGAAGAAAGATATCGTAAGTTACTAACTAATGTTGAAGAAGGACTAGTATTCTCTAAAGATGGAGACAGAATTTGGCAATGTCGTAATTGTGGACATATTGTAATTGGTAAAGAGGCACCTAAAGTTTGTCCAGTATGTAATCATCCACAAGCATATTTTGAAGTAAAAAAAGAAAATTATTAAAATAATAATAAAGGAAGATGCTTTAAAACCATAAAGTATCTTTTCTTTTGGAAAAATATTGAATAAATATCAAAAAGTAGTTGACAATTTAAAATGATATTAATATAATGTTAATAACAAGAAAAAACTTGTTATAAAATTTAAAAATAGTTATTAACAAACTGATAAAAAGAAGGTGATAAGAGAATCATAGACAGAAAGGATAAACTATAGTATAAGCAAAAGAAAATGATAAGAAATTTAAAAACTAAAAATAGGAGGAAAACAAAATGAAACTAAAAAATTTAAAATTATACAAAGGAATGTTAATCATAGTCGATATGGTTAATGGTTTTGTAAAAGAGGGAGCTTTAGCAGATCCCAAAATAGCAGAAAAAGTTCCACGTCAAATTGAACTGATTAAAGAAGCAAAAGCAAAAAACAATTTGATCGTATTTATAAAAGATACACATACTGAAAATTCAGCTGAACATAAACGCTTTCAAGATGAAAAAGGAAATAGAATAAAACACTGTGTAAAAGGTACAGGAGAGGAATTAGTAATCGATGAATTAAAGGAATTTGAAGAAAATGATAATACAATAAGCATTGAAAAAAATTCCACAAGTTTCATGGAAGCACCTGAGTTTAGAAGGACAATAAATGCTGCTACTAGTATAAGTAGTGTTGACGTAGTAGGATGCTGTACAGATATTTGTGATTTTAATGGAACAATGGCACTAGCAAATTACTTCGATCAATGGAATAGAGAGGTCGAAATTAGAGTTCATGAAGATGCAATAGCTACATTTGCAGAAAAAGAAAGACAAAATTATATAGATGCAGCTAAATTATTAATGACTCAACAAGGAATACAATTAGTAAAGAAAAGATAATTTTTTTTGAAAAATGTTATTAACAAAAAATAAATAAGAAAATAAGGAGAGATTAGAAATGAAAGAGAAAAATTTAACATTATTAACAGATTTATATGAACTTACAATGATGAAAGGATATCATGATATTCAAAATGAGGATAGAGTAGTATTTGATGTGTTTTATCGTCAAAATCCATCAAATGGAGGATATGCCATTTGTGCAGGACTAGAACAAGTAATTGACTACATCAAAAATTTACATTTTGAAAAAGATGATATAGATTATTTAAGAGAATTAGAACTATTTGATGAGAAATTTTTAACATATTTAGCAAATTTTGAATTTACAGGAAATATTTCCGCAATAGAAGAAGGAACGGTTATATTTCCAATGGAGCCCTTATTAAAAGTAGAAGCACCAATTATAGAAGCACAACTAGTAGAAACAGCTATCTTAAATATCATTAATCATCAAAGTCTAATAGCAACAAAGGCATCTAGAGTATGCCAAACAGCTGAAAAAGATGATGTAATGGAGTTTGGCTTAAGACGTGCACAAGGACCAGATGCAGGAACATTTGGAGCAAGGGCAGCAGTAATTGGTGGTTGCAGTGGAACAAGTAATGTCCTATGTGGTAAAAAGTTCAGAGTGCCAGTAAAAGGAACACATGCCCATAGTTGGATTATGAGCTTTGAAACAGAATATGAAGCATTCAAACATTATGCCGAAAAATTTCCAAACAATATCATTTTTTTAGTAGATACCTATGATACATTAAAAAGTGGAGTTCCTAATGCAATTAAAGTGTTTCAAGAATTAAGAGAACAAAATAAACTACCACAAAACTTTGGCATTCGCCTAGATAGTGGAGATTTAGCTTATTTATCAAAAGAAGCAAGAAAAATGCTAGATAAAGCAGGATTTCCTAATGCGGGAATCTGTGCTTCTAACGATTTAGATGAACATATTATAGAATCACTAAAGAAACAGGGAGCAAAAATAACAAGCTGGGGAGTAGGGACAAATTTAATTACTTCTAAAGATTGCCCAAGTTTTGGAGGAGTATATAAATTAGCAGCAATCAAAAGGGGAGGACAAATAATCCAAAAAATTAAGTTAAGCGAGGATCGAATTAAAATTACAAACCCAGGTGATAAACAAGTATTCAGATTTTATGATAAAGAAACAGGAAAAATAAGAGGAGATCTAATTGCTTATGCTAGTGAAAGTTATAAACAAAATCAACAAGTAATATTATTTGATCCAATAGATACTTGGAAAAAGACCATTTTAGAACCAGAAACTTATACTGTAAGACCCTTATTAAAACCAATTTTTATAGATGGTAAATGTGTATATGAAAGTCCAAAAGTAATGGAAATCAGGGACTATTGTACTAAAGAGAAAGATACTCTAAGTGTTGAAAATAAAAGATTTTTAAATCCACATCCAGTTCATATCGATTTAAGTCAAGAATTATGGGAAACTAAAAATAAAATGATAGAAGAAAAAGTAAAACAAAAAGTAAAAAAATAAAAAGGAGAAAATGATGCGTAAAGAAAAATTAGAAGAATTACAAGAATACATCAATGAGCTAAAAACTATTAAAAAAGTAAAAAAAGAACTAAAAATTGATTATGATAATAATAAACCTAAAATAGATAGTTTTTTACAAATTGAAAGATATGATTGTTATTTAAATAATGGTCAAGTAATACCACGAGAAAGAGTATTGAAAGGAAAAGGAGATGGTGATGCTGTTATTGTACTTCCTATTAGTAAATCAGAAGAAACTATTCTCGTTATTCAACCACGACCTAATACTAAGGAAACAGTTTGTATAGAATTTCCAGCTGGTTATATAGATAAAGGAGAAGAACCTAAAGTTGCTGGCAAAAGAGAGTTAAGTGAAGAAACAGGCTATCTTCCAGAAAAAATGATTTTTTTAGATAGCTACTATCAAGACCAAGGATGCTATGGGGCCTATAATTACAGCTATCTAGCACTAGGATGTCAAAAAACAAAAAAACAAAATTTAGACCCAGATGAAATCATTAGATATTTTGAATGTGATTTTGGTGAAGTAGAGGAATTAATTACAATGAATTATATTTCAGATCTTAATTCTAAATATGCATTTGAAAAGGCAAAACAATACATTAAAAATAAACTATAACTGCATCGATTTCTTAAATCGTGATATGCTATATTTAGATAAAGATTTAAACATATTAAAAAAATTCAAGATAATGTAAAGTTATCTATTAAAAAGGAAATGGAGTGAAAAGATGAAGGAATATGGATTGATTAGAGTGGGAGCAATTGTAAATAAACTTTCTCTTGCCAACCCACAAGAAAATGCAAAAGAAATCATCAAGATGTTAAAAGAAGCAAATAAAAAAGAACTAGCGATTGTAACAACACCAGAATTAAGTCTTACAGGTTATACCTGTGGAGATTTATTTCTTCAAGAAAAACTAATAAAAGAGTCCTACCTAGGTTTAAAGAAAATTGTAAAAGAAACAGAAAAATTAGATCTAATCAGTATAATAGGTATGCCAATTAGAATAGATAATCAAATGTTTAATTGTGCAGTAGTAATAGAAAAAGGTAAAATCTTAGGAATCATTCCAAAAACATATATTCCAAATTATTCAGAATTTTATGAAAAAAGATGGTTTCAATCTAGCAAAAGTTTAATAAGTAAAGAAGTAACTATACTAAATCAAACAGTTCCAATAGGTACAAATATCTTATTTAAAGACCAAGACATTTGTTTTGGAATAGAAATTTGTGAAGATTTATGGTGTGTCAATCCTCCAAGTAATAACCACACTACACATGGTGCCAATATAATATTTAATTTAAGTAGTAGTAATGAAGTAATTGGTAAAGATGAATATCGCAAGAAACTAGTCTCTATGCAATCAGCAAAGACAATTTGTGCCTATATTTATTCATCAAGTGGAGTAATGGAATCCACTTCAGATCTTTTATTTAGTGGTGCTAGTATGATATATGAAAATGGTACCTGTCTAGATGAAAATAAAAGGTTTGATTTAGAAAGTAATTTAATTTATGCAGATATTGATCTTGCAAAAATGAATAATGATCGAAATAAAAATATTAGTTATATGGGAGTAGTACATAACGAGGAATATCGTTATCTTGAAATAAAAGTAAGAAACACCAAGCAAAAACTAACAAGAACCTATTCCAAGTATCCATTTGTTCCTCAAAACGAATTAAAAAAAGATGAAAGATGTCAAGAAATTTTTACAATCCAAGCAACAGCCTTAGCTAGACGCCTTATAAAACTTGGAAAACCAAAATGTGTAATTGGAATATCTGGAGGACTAGATTCAACACTTGCATTTTTAGTCATTGTTGAAGCATTTAAAAAATTGAAGATTGATACCAAAAAGATTATAGGAATAACTATGCCAGGCTTTGGGACAACAGGAAGAACTTACCATAATTCATGTAAATTAGTAAAAGAATATGGGGCAACACTAAGAGAAATCAACATCAAAGATGCTTGTATACAACATATGAAAGACATAGGGCTAAATGAAACCGATCGAAGTATAGCCTATGAAAATACACAGGCCAGAGAACGAACACAAATATTAATGGATATTGCTAACATCGAAAATGGGTTAGTAATAGGAACGGGCGATTTATCAGAATTAGCTTTAGGTTGGTGTACCTATAATGGAGATCACATGAGTATGTATTCGGTAAATACATCTATTCCTAAAACATTAGTCAGATATTTAGTAAAATGGGTAGCAGATAAAGAAGAAAATAAGAAAAAAGAAATTATCTATGATATTTTAGATACTCCAATTTCACCTGAATTATTACCACCAGATGCTAAAGGAAATATTTTACAAGAAACGGAATCAAATATTGGACCTTATGTTTTACATGATTTTTTCTTATATCACTTTTTAAGATATGGGGCACCTCCAAAGAAAATATTTTATCTTGCTAAAAAAACATTTTGTAATGAATTTAAAGAAGAAGAAATACTAAAATGGTTAAAAGTATTCATCAAAAGATTTTTCACTCAACAGTTCAAACGGAATTGTGTTCCTGATGGAGTAAAAGTAGGCACAATTAGCCTCTCTCCCAGAGGCGATTTAAGAATGCCAAGTGATGCAAGCTATACAATCTGGCTAAAAGAAGTAGAAGAATTAGAAAGAAAAGAATAATAATACATCTTTAAGTAAACATACTAGTTAAAATTTTTTTCTGCCTTCATTTTCTTTTCTTAAATTTACATTAGTGCCAATATCAAAAATAGTCTCTTCTATTTCCAAAAGATTTTGATCTTTTATTACAGAATAATGATTGCCCTTTGTAGCACGTTCTTTTAAATCAAAATATAAATCACATAATTGCGGATTTTGATCCCTTATACAAATCTTTCCCAGTAGTAAAGAAAATATTTTGTATTCATCATAAGATAATGGTAAGGGCACAAAACACTCTTCATCAATACTAGAAGAAATATGCTCTATACTTGTATTATATTCTCCCCAGCCTCTATCTTCATATTTTTCCTTAATAATATCTTTAGTAGTTTTTTTATCATTATCATACATAAAATATCACCTAAAAACATTTTACCATAAAACAGCTATAAATAACAAAGATTATTTTGATACTATATAATAAAGAATCATTAGTAATGATTAAATAGAAAAGACAAAATACTAAATTGATTAAAGGAGTGAGAAAAGTGAAGATAGGAATATTTGGAGGTTGTTTTAATCCACCACATAAAATGCACCAAGATATAGCAGTAAAACTAATTGAAAAAAAATATCTTGAACAAGTAATTTATGTACCAACTAGCAACTACTATCAAAAAAAAGAGTTAATTCATGATAAAAAACGACTAGAAATGTTAGAATTAATGTGTAAAGATAACAAGAAATTAAAGATTTCGGACTATGAATTTAAAAAATTAACCTATACTTATCAAACATTAGAATATTTTAAAGAACAATATCCAGATGATGAATTATATTTTATCTGCGGAAGTGATAATTTAAATCAATTTGATACTTGGAAAGAATATAAATGGATTTTAACTAATTTTAAATTACTAGTAATAAAAAGAAATCATGATGATATAGAAAAGATTATGAAAAAATATAACAAATATAAAAAAAATATAATCACAACTAACATTAATGAAAACTATTTATCATCTACAATAATTAGAGAAAAAATAAAGGTTGGGAAATTAGAAGAGGTAAAGGATTACTTATCAGATCAAGTTTACTTATATATAAAAAAAGAAAAACTATATCAAAATAATGAATAAGATTCATTACTAAAAAGAGAAAAATAGGGTAAAATAAAATATTAAGAGGTGAATAAACAATGGATTTTAATGATATCGTAAAAAAATTAACAGAATCATCAAAAACAATTTCCACAATGGAGTCTTGTACAGGAGGGGAAGTTGCTAGTAGTATCACTAATATTGAAGGGGCAGGAGATGTTTTAAAATTTAGTGCAGTAACATATTGTAATGAATATAAAATAAAAATGGGAGTATCAGAAAAAGTAATCAAAGAATATAGTGTTTATAGTATGGAAACAGCAGATGAAATGAGTAAAAATATCTCAAAATTTACAAATAGTGATTATGGAGTAGGAATAACTGGTAAATTAAATAAAATAGATAAAAATAATCCTCATGGAGAAGATAACATTGTATATATTAGTATTTATGATAAAGAAGGTCAAAAATTTACTCATGAAAAAATACAAGCAATAAGAAAAAGTAGAAAAGAAAACAAAGAACAAATCGTAAAAAAAGTAATCGAAATGTTAACAAAAATCCTAAAATAAACCTCCTTTATGTTATAATCATAATATAAAGAAGAGGTGTAATGATGGAAGAATACAAAAATGAAACAGAGTTCTTAAAAGATTATAATCCAGATGAATACGAAAAATTATCGATGACAACAGATATTTTATTAGTGAGTGTATCATCTAAGAAACAAACGAATTACCGAAAAACAAGCAAAAAAATGATGAGTATTTTATTAGTAAAAAGAGACGAATACCCATATAAAGATATGTGGTGCCTACCAGGAGGTTTTTTAAATCCTAAAACAGAAACATTAGGAGATTGTGCCAAGAGAGTATTAAAAAAAGAAACAAATTTATCTGATATTTATTTAGAACAATTATATACATTTTCAGAGTTAGATAGAGATCCTAGGATGAGAATTGTATCCACCTCATATATTGCTTTAGTAGATAAAAATAAGTTAACAGAAAATATTAACGAAAAAGCTTCTTGGTTTGATATTACTTTATTAGAAGAAGATGAAAAAAAAGTAGATATTGTATTAGACAACGAAGAAGAAACAATTTCTTTTACAATTAAAAAAACATTAAAAGAAAAAACAACAGATCGCTATAAATATACAACAATAAAAAATACCAAAATTGCTTTCGATCACCCCATTGTTATTTTATCAGGAATAGAACGATTAAAAAATAAAATAAACTATACAGATATTGTTTTCAATATGATGCCAAAATACTTTACTTTAGGAGAATTACAACAAGTTTATGAAGTAATCCAAAACAAAAAACTTTTAGATCCAGCATTTAGAAGAATTATTGCTGATAAAGTAGAAAAAACAGATAAAGTACAAACAGGAGAGGGACATAGGCCAAGTGCTCTATTCAAATATAAGAAGTAAAAATGAAGAAGATAATAAAAAAAATCAAAATTTTTCCTAATAACAATAAAAAATCACAGAAAATTGCACAATCACTAAAAGAAAAACTCATGCAAAGAGGTTATATTTTAGATCATCAATACTATGATTTAGCTATTGCCATTGGTGGCGATGGCTCCTTTCTTAGAATGGTAAAAGATTGTAATTTTAATAGTGAAATATACTACTTAGGAATTAATGTTGGAACACTAGGCTTTGCTCAAGAAATCTATCCAGAAGATATTGACTTATTTTTACAAAAATTAAAAAAAAATGACTATAAAGTAGAAACAATTGGAATAGAAGAAACAAAAATAAAAACTAAAGAACAAGAATTTAACTTCTATAGTTTAAATGAAATTTTAATAAGAGAAAAAAATTTAAATACAGTTTATCTAAAAGTATTAATAGGAAAAAACATATTAGAGAAATTTGTAGGTGATGGTATTCTAATTTCAACATCATTTGGGTCTACAGCTTATAATTTAAGTTTTGGAGGAAGCATAGTTTATAATGAATTACATACTTTACAAATTACACCAATCGCGCCTTTAAATAGTAAAAGTTATAAAGTATTAAGAAATTCAGTAATTATTCCAGAAAAAAGAAAAATTAAACTAATTCCTACATATAGAAGTAAAGACTTTATGATTACCATAGATGGAGTAAATCACTACTATAAAGATATTGAAAAGCTTGAAATTTATGTTAAGAAAAAAATTAAATGTTTAAGAATGAACGAATATGACTACACAAAAAAAGTCAATGAGAAACTCCTTTAATTAGTAAAATATAATATAAAGATGTATATAACTTATATTAAATCATAAAATTTTAGTGGTGATGATGATAAAAAATGAAATGAATATATCTTATCCTAGAACAAAGTATCCAATTTTAAATAAGGATATTAAGGATAAAATAAAAAAATTAATAGATGAGTTTATGAGTTATGCTCAAACAGAAGTAGAATACAATTTTACTTATACTTTAGATATTAGTTACGATGAATATGGAAATGAAAATTATTTATCTTATGTATTTTATACATCAACCTATACAGGAGGAGCCCATCCAGATAATCAAATTTTTACCATCAATTATGATATTAAAAAAAATCAATTAGTAACAATAGAAGAGATAATAGAGAATAAATTTACTCTATCTTATCTTTCAGATAAGAGTAGAAGAATATTAAAACAAAATGATCAATTTAAAGATGAAACATCACTTGAGATGTTAATAAACGGGACAACTCCAAATAAAGAAAACTTTAAAAATTTTGTCTTTACAGAAAATGGTATAGTTATTTATTTCGAACAATACCAAATAGCACCATATTCAGCGGGTAGTTTTAAAGTATTAATTCCCTATAGTCAACAAAAACAGTAAGAAAAGTGAAATTAAGTAAATCTTACAAATATTTATGTAGAAACAAAAAGACTGTAACAGAGTTAACTTTCCCTTATAGTTATGCATCATCTTCTTCTTTTTTTCGATTGTGTAGTTGTCAATGATGTGAGACAAAAATAAGTCGAAAAAAATATTAATTG
>CANRVH010000041.1 GCA_947643225.1 uncultured Clostridia bacterium | reverse complement strand
TACTGACATTTTCAAAAAACGATACAACATGACATTATCACAAAATGATTACAATGATTACTAAGAAAAGTTGCATTTAAAGTAAATTTAGTGTATAATATGGGACTAAACGCCTAGCATTATAACTATAAAATTCGGTGGGGGGGGGGGGAATTAAAATGACTGTGCTACAAATGGCTAGGGATAAATATTACGAAAGAATTGAACCACAAAAACAACTTTTAGAAATGTTAAATAGTGACGATATTCAAAAATTAGAAAAAATGGGTATAATTACAATCAATAGAGGTAATATTCCCAATGAGAAAGAGATTTTACATGATAGCTTTCATTCTACATTTTCTAATCAACTATACTGGAGTGACAGAATATATGTTTATGTCTGTGACCTACAAGATAGGGGAGAAAGAATATTTGACAGAAGATATACAAATGCTACAATTAGAAACGAAGGAGTACCATTATCATCTGAAGGTTTCTGCAAGTTTAGCATATATGTTGGTCTAGTAACTGAAATGAGGAAGTTTGTTCATCCCTATTTTTATGATTCATTTCAGCAATCGTATATAATTATACACTTGCCATATCCTTATACTATCACAGAAACACATGGTACTTATCCTGATTACTTCTATCCTCCTGATCGTTGGCCATTTAGAAATGAACACTTAAAAATAGATGGATTTGAAGAACAGTTCATGGCTCTTCAGGAACATTTCTTTCGCAATTTACTAGAACATTCATGGGAAGAATCAGAAAACGAAATTAAAAAACGAGCAGTTTTACAAAAAGTATGTGCAAGAAAATAAAAAAACTATCAATTTTATTCCATGATAGTTTTAATCTTTAAAACAACTTCCTCCAATGAATTCTCTTAAAACAGAGTCTTGTGGGATTGCATCTGCTGGTATTGGTAAAAAGTTTCTTAAAAAGTCTATTAACCTTTTTGCTTCTTGATAATATGGCGAATCAGGTTCAACTGCATATAAGAGTGGTTCTACGTATGTTTTTAGGACGCCTAACTCATATGGTAAAGCTGTATTTAAAATATAATCTTCTTCATCTTGGTATGGGAAAATATACTTTTCTTCACCTAGTCTAACTGATGGCCATTCAAGAAGAGTGTGTTCTACTCTTCTACCTCTTGTTTTGTTATCTCTTACTATTCTTCTTAATAATCTATTATCTGTTGTAGATACTCTATTATGATTATCAATATTGATTTCTGTTAATGCAGAAACATAAATCTTATATTTTCTTTTATTGGAAATATTATTTAAGATTTTATTATCTAATCCATGAATTCCTTCAATAACTAATATATCATCTTCTTTTAATATTATTTCTCTTTTATATTCTTTTTTCCCTGTTATAAAATTATAGGTGGGTACAATCGTCTTTTCTCCTTTTAACAATTTTTCTATTTGTTCATCAAATAGTTTTAAATCTACTGCTTCTAAACATTCAAAATCTGGCTTTCCATTTTCATCTAGTGGCGTTTCTCCTCTTTCTACAAAGTAATCATCCATAGATAAAACAGCGGGATTCTTTCCTAAACTTTTTAAAGCCATACATAGTTTTTTGGAACTAGTTGTTTTTCCAGATGATGATGGACCTGCCATTAAAATGATTTTGACGTCTTTCTTTTTTGCTATTTTATTTGCTATTTCTATAAATTCACTATTTTGCTTATTTTCACATATTCTAATTAATTCATCAATGTTTCCACCTGAAACAATTTTATTTAAATCTGATGCATTTTCAATATTCATTAATCTGTTCCATGAACTACATTCATTAAATACTTTAAACATATCTTCGTGATGAATATAATCAGGTATTTTATCGCTTATATAGGTAGTGGGAAAACGTAACATGAATCCTCTTTTTTGAATATAATTTAATTCAAATTCTTTTAAGACTCCTGTTGATAAGGGCATTTTATTATAAAAGTAATTATAATATGATCCTAGATGGTATAGGGTAACATAAGAATTAGTATTATATTTCATGATATCTACTTTTGACTGATCATGAACACTTTTAAAATATTTTATTGCTTCCATTCGATCAACAATAACTTTTTTTATTGTCCTATTTTCTGCTATCATTTCTTGCATCTTACTTTTTATCTGGGATATTTTTTCTTCATTGATCGAAAAATTACTTTCTATATAGAATCCTTTATCTAGAGAATGATCTACTATAATATCTTTATCTGTTCCATATAATTCTTTAATTGCTACTAAAAGAACAAATACTAAGCCATTTACATGTGCTCTATTTCCATATGGTTTCGTTAAATCGTAAAATTCTATTTCTTTACTACTATTTACTTTGTAATTTAATTCCTTTAGGGAATTGTTTACTTTAGCAACTAAGATTGGATATTTATATTCTTTTTGAATGCTATTACTAATTTCTTCTAAAGTAGTTCCTTTTTTTACTTGATACTCTTTCCCGTTTATTAAAACTTGGATCTTTTCTTCCATCAAATCATTCCTTTTTATTCTATTTTTCTTATTGTAACATATTTTTCTTTTTCTTAATATAAAATCATTATTATTATCATCTTTATTTAAATATTTCGGGGCCGTCGACCATGTTGTATACTCTATCGATATTTTCAACCATTTTCTCCATTATACTTCTAAACTCTAAAGGTGAAGTACCAAGTAGATCAGCAATTTCATCTGAGTTTTCTGCTATTTTAAAGAATAGATTAGCTAAATTCGTTTTTATTGGTAGAGCCAGAGCAATATCATTGATTAGATCATTAAGTATTTCTTGTAGTACTAATAGATATTCTATTTTATGCTTCAAAATCATAGGAATTATTTCCGAAAGTTCTAACATATCTCTTAAAATATTTTTATTTAATTCGATATCATCTTTAGCTATTGTAACTATTTCCATTAATTCTCGACATGTTTCTTCAAAGTAATCAATATTTTCATAATCTATATATGTATTTTTTATTTCCCCATTAATTAATCCTATTTCTCTACTTAAATACTTTAATTTTTCTATATAGTTCATTTTGTTGTATTGTTCTTTATCTAATTTTTCGTTCATAATATTCTCCTTTTTATTTAATTAATACGTGTATTATAACTCATTATTAAAATAATGTATATATTTTGGCGAATTATAATATGTATAAATTATCTTGTTTAACACTAAATTATTTATAGGTGATAATTATGAGTTTAATTCCAATGGTTGTGGAAAAAGATATTAGTGGTGAAAGAAGTTATGATATTTACTCTAGACTTCTTAAAAATAGAATTATTTTATTAACTGGAGAGATTAATGATAGTACTTCTAGTATTGTTATTGCTCAACTTTTATATTTAGATTCTTTAGGATGTGAAGATATTTCTTTATATATCAATTCTCCTGGTGGTAGTGTTAGTGCTGGTATGGCAATTTATGATACAATCAATTTTATTAAAAGCGATGTATCAACAATAGGTATGGGAATGGCTGCTTCTATGGGGGCCTTCTTACTTAGTAGTGGTACCAAGGGAAAAAGATTTGCTCTTGCTAATTGTGAAGTGATGATTCATCAGCCTTTAGGTGGTGCTGAGGGACAGGCGACAGAAATTAAAATTGCTGCTGAACATATTTTAAAATTAAAGAAAAAGCTAAATGGAATTTTAGCTAAAAATACAAAAAAAAGCTTAAAGGTAATTGAACGAGATACAGAAAGGGATTATTTTTTGGATGCTAATGAAGCCCTAGAATATGGTTTAATTGACCAAGTAATCTAATTGAAGGTTTGATTGCTACTTTTTTGATAAATTTTATATTGTCTATCTTCTTGTAATAGTCTTGCTTCATTTAACCATTTATTCCAAATAATTTCGTTTTCTATTCCGAATTCTATTATTCTAAGGGAAATATCTGTTATCCTGTTTTGCATATAACTATTTATTAATTCTTCATCACAAAATAAAGTTGAATTAGTCTCTTTAGAATATAGATTAAGAAGGGGTTCATGATAAATATTATTTAATAATTCCTGATAAAATGTTGTTGGGACTTTTGTAAAAATTCCTCTCTTATCATAAAAGTAAATATATTCCATGTTATTAAAACTATTTAATAGTTTTAATTTTTTTGTTTTTTCAGATTCTGAGGATTCTTTTATTGTGTCAAAAATATGAGTATATTTTCCGTATTCTTCTTCAGATAATCTATTGATTTGACTTAATAAAAAATCTTGATAAATATTATCTTCTTGTAATAGTGCATTTCTAATTTCCTTAATTTGTAAAAATTGAATTAATTTATCTTGTATAGCAGTTATGGTAGCTGTTTTTGCATTTAATATGGCCATTCTTACTTTTGGACTTTCTAGTAAATTGTTATAATTTTGAAATAAATCATAAATTTTACTATCTGTAATTTCTGAAATAATTGCCTGTTGCATTCTCTGAAATGCAGTATCTTCTCCTTCTTTTTTTAAGACATCATTTTCTTTTTGGTTATAGTAATTGATGATATTACTAAGCCATTTGCTGTATGTATTTTTATTTTTAGCTAATTGTAGGAAGGTTTCTATTAGATTTTTATCTTCTATGTTTTCTCTTATATATCCAATATCCTTTTCTCCTATGGCGAACAAGATCTGTTTGTCGCAATTTTCATCTATTTCTATTAATTTTTCCATATCTTTTATAGACTGCTCTTCGTAATAAAGATCATAAGGTACTTCCCTTTTTATCCTTCTTTCCTTTAATTTTTCTTTTAATTCTTTATTTTGAAATAGAATTTCACTTTTATATATAGGGATGAACTTTCTAAATACATCTAAGTATGTAAACAAAAAAAGGGTTATATCTTGATCATTTAAAAATAATGTAGAAAGCTCATTTAGTTCCCATTTTAGTGAGGAATATGGAATTCTTTCTCTTGAGATAAATCTGGCTATTTCTTTTATACTATTCTCATTTTCAATCAGTTGATGTCTTTCAACAATTGTTAGCAGAATGGCAAATTGTTTTGGGGTAAGTTTCTTTTCTTGGTCTGCTAATAGTGGTGATATTCTTATATTTGAATTTTTTCCTTTTAAAATTTCTATAATCCTTTCAGCAGTTTTCTTAATTTTATCGTTATAATACCTTTTTGTTTTTTCATACTCAGTTCTTATTTCTACTAAATAAAAGCATTTTTGTATTTCATATTCTAGATCATCTATTCCTTTTTCTAACTTTTTTAACTCTTCTAATAGCTTAGTAATTTGCTCTTCAATTTTTTTCATGGCTATTCACCTCTTTTATATTCATCTATTATAATACAAAAAAGTCAAAGAACAAGATCTTTGGCTATTTTTTCCGCTAATTCTTTAATTTTTCTAAAGCGATGATTGAGACCTGATTTAGTTATCTTTTTTCCTGTTTCGAGCGAGATAATTTCACTTAATTCTTTAAGGGAGGTCTCTGGATACTTTTTACGATAAATCAAGGCTTCTTTTGTCTTATCATCTAGTAGTTCTATATTCATATGTTTTTCTATTAAACTAATCTGTTCTAGCTGTTTTGAAGCTGAATGAATCATTTTATCTATATTAGCTTGTTCACAATTATTTAATCGATTTGTTTTGTTTTTTTCTTCATGATAAACCCGAATGTTTTCATAATATAAAACGGCTTTGTTTGCTTTTAGTAGCTTTAAATAATCGCTAATTCTTTCTGCTTCTTTAATATAAATCATATACCCTTTATCTCTATTTAATATTTTTGCATTCAATTCAAACATATTTAGTAGTTTTTGAACAAATATTGCTTCTTCTTTTCTATTAATTGTTAATTCCATATGATATGAAGTTTTTGGATCGTTAATACTACCAGTACATAAAAATACTCCTCTTAAATAGGCTCTTATTTCCTCATTAGATCCTACTATGTAATTAGGTGGAACTTCTAGATACTCATTTTTTTTATTATAATACCCTATGTCTTGAAGAATAAACTCTACCTTAGAAGATATTTCTATTAAGTTCAATTTGTTTTTAAATAGATTCAGGTTATCTATCTTATTTATTTTTACTTTTATTTCATATAAATTTTCTAATATTTCTTTCATTGCCTCGGCAATATTATTGTTCTCAGTTGTTAGATATAGATTATTATTTTCTAGGTAACCATTATTTCTAATTAAGCCAGATAACTCGGCAATAGACTCAGATTTAGAATTTTTTAAGGTCGTTATTTCATTTTTTGTCGATATTGAAAAAGACATTAGTCCTCCGTTAGATAAGACATGATGATTGAGGCTATTTTCATGCTATCATGTCTTAATACCTTATTTTGTACTTTTATTAAATCTTTTTCTATTAATTTGACTCCTAAATTATCTAGTTTAGCATGATCAATTTTTACTGGATCTTTTTGCTCTTCTGTTTTGTACTTTTCGGCTATTTCTTGATCTATTTTTGTGTTACCAGCAACAACAATATCTACTTTTCTTTGATCTAAATATTGATTTATTAATGCGACATGGTCCCCTACTGTAAAGTGATCTGTTTCTCCTGGCTGGGTTACAGCATTACATATATACATAATTGGGGCAGTACTTTCTTTTAAGGTATTGATTACTTCTTGACAGATTATATTGGGTAATAAACTGGTATATAAACTTCCCATACTAAGGATAATTAAATCTGCTGTTTTGATCTTTTCGAGAACTTCCTTTGTTACATGTGGTTCTTCTTTATAGAATATTTTTTCCACAGTTTCTGTGGAGTGGGTTATTTCTTCTTCCCCTTCAATAATATGACCCCCTTTTGTTTTTGCCATTAATGTTAAATTTGAATCTTCTGAAATTGGTAAAATGGTATGTCTAACATCTAAAAGGGTACATAGATACTTTGCTGATTCTTTTAAATTCCCTGTAATGTCTAACATAGCAGTTAAAAGTAGATTGCCTACTGCATGGCCATTTAAGTCACTGGATGTATTGAAACGATATTCTAATGCCTTTTTTATATTTGGATCTATATTAGAAAGATTGGTAATAACCTTTCTAATATCTCCTACAGCTGGAGTATTAAATTCCTTTCTTAGTTTTCCAGTTGAACGACCATTATCTGATACAGTGATGACTGCTGTAATATCTATAGGAAAATCTTTTAGTCCTGATAGAAGTCCTGACATTCCTGTTCCACCACCGAAAATTACTATTTCTTTATGCATAACTTTTCACCCAATAAAATTATACTATAAAAGTATATTGAAAAGTAGTTTTAATTTAGAATTCATAAATTATTTTGAAATACTTATCACTGCTCTAGTACTAAAATATGGATAATCTTACTAGAAGTTTCTAGGCTATCTGTTACACTCAATATAGGCTAGACAAGGACTGTATTAATGAAAAACTTTTTTAAACTGAAATATTTTATGATCAAGAGAGTTGTTATAAAACTATAGATAATTTTATAAATACAATAAATAATTATATCTATTATTGTAATCTGGAAATAAAGACAAATTAAAAGGACTGGCTCCTGTAAGTTACAGGTTACAATCCTATAATTGAAAACTGTCCAACTTTTGAAGTTCACTGTTTAAGTCGTGCTAAGGAATATAACTATACGATAGTATCTAACTCTTCAAAATCTGGTATTTTCCCTTGTATACGCACAGAGATATAACCTATATTATATACATCGCAAATTTTTGATCATAACATTATTCTACTGTTTATTCTAAGGTTTGATATTGTTTTTCTCTCTTAACACTTTATCTTTTCTTTTGCTTTTTCTAGTTCATATTGGTAGTTTTCTTTTAAAGTAACATGTGCTTGTTTCATTTCCTCAGCTATAGCTTGTTTCCAAAATAAATAACTGCTGTTATCACTAGGTATAAATATTTCCTGTAAATAATCTTTAATATTTTGTTGAGACTCTCTTATATTTGGATCTTTACTACAAAGCATCATTTTTTCATAGTAATCATTAAATTCTGCTATGGGATTCTTATATGCAGCTAAATCATATTTATTAATAGTTTGAATACATTTAATAATTTCCTTTTCATCAACATTAAGTTCATATAGTAGACTTATTAATTCAACAATCTCATCTAATACTAATGGTTTAATAACCGTTTGTTGTTGAATATCATATTTTTCTAGAACTCTATGAAATTTATGGTTATATTCCTTTTGTGACAGCTTTTTTTTCTGTTCTTTTTTTACTTTTACTGGTTCTCTTGATTTTTCCTCTTTAGATCTTTCTTGTAGTTCTTTTATTAGTGTCCCTTGGACTTTAACAATTAGAGATTGGGATATATTTAAGACTTCAAATGCCATTAAAGTGATCTTTAGATCTGTTTCATTAAATGAATTTCTTTTATTTAAAAAGTGACTCTTAATACTAAAACATCCTATAATAATCTTTGCTTTTTCTGTTGTTATATTATACTTGTTTAGTAACTCTATATATTCTTTATCCCTTTCATTTTTTTCTTCTTTGACAGGTTCATGTTTTAGGAAATTTAAAAAATCTACTTCATCTATATTTGATTTTTTAACAAGATCTTCGTTTATAGCAATATTCATATGGTCCGTAGAAAGTCTATTTAAAACTTTTTCCATAAAATACTCAAATACTTTTAATTTATCCTTATAATTTAAAGTACTTTCTTTTAATAGTCTAGAAAAAATGTCAAACCTAGTAAATATTTCTTCTTCAAATAATATATCTTCCTTAACTTTTTTAGTTATAATGTCATGAATTCTAGACATAGAAATAAATAAATCTAATATACTAGTATTTTTATATATTTTTATTATTTGGTCAAGCATGGTTATATAGTGATCTGGATCATTCTTTAATTTTTCTTTTGCCTTATCATACATTTCTATAACTACATCGTCTATAGAACCTGTTAAAAATTCATTAAATTGTTGGATTGCTCTTTGCATTTTCTTTTCCCCCTTTAACTGCGATACCTGTTATATCTTTTAAATATAAAAAATATCATTTTTTTAACACTTTATCTTTTCTTTTGCTTTTTCTAGTTCATATTGATAGTTTTCTTTTAAAGTAACATGTGCTTGTTTCATTTCCTCAGCTATAGCTTGTTTCCAAAATAAATAACTGCTGTTATCACTAGGTATAAATATTTCCTGTAAATAATCTTTAATATTTTGTTGAGACTCTCTTATATTTGGATCTTTACTACAAAGCATCATTTTTTCATAGTAATCATTAAATTCTGCTATGGGATTCTTATATGCAGCTAAATCATATTTATTAATAGTTTGAATACATTTAATAATTTCCTTTTCATCAACATTAAGTTCATATAGTAGACTTATTAATTCAACAATCTCATCTAATACTAATGGTTTAATAACCGTTTGTTGTTGAATATCATATTTTTCTAGAACTCTATGAAATTTATGGTTATATTCCTTTTGTGACAGCTTTTTTTTCTGTTCTTTTTTTACTTTTACTGGTTCTCTTGATTTTTCCTCTTTAGATCTTTCTTGTAGTTCTTTTATTAGTGTCCCTTGGACTTTAACAATTAGAGATTGGGATATATTTAAGACTTCAAATGCCATTAAAGTGATCTTTAGATCTGTTTCATTGAATGAGTCCCTTTTTTCTAAGAAGTGTCTTTTTATATTAGAACATGCTATGATAATTTTTTCATGACTTCTTTTTAAAATATATTCACTTATTAATTCTATATATTTTTCCTTTTTTTGTTCTGATCTTTCTTTGGAATGGCTGTCTTTTAAAAAATTATAAAAATCTTCTCTGTCTATATCTATGTCCATCATTTCAAAGATCTCTTCATCTATGATTATTGTTGTAGAATCCTCAGATAATCCTTGTAAAGTTTTTTCCATAAAATATTCAAATACTTTTAACATCCCTTTGTAATTCAATTCACTTTGTTCTAATAATATAGAAAAAATATTGAATTCAGTAAATTGTGTATATTCTTCTTGGGTTTCAGCATTTAAAATTTTTTGGATTTGTATCATAGTATTATATAATTTTAATAATTCACTATTTTTATACTTTTCCATTATTTCATTATGAATGCTTTTACGAATATTATGTCTATTAGGATTATTCTGTATATCTTCTAATGTACTGCTATACATTCTTTCAAATACGTTATTTATAAAGTCTGTTAAAAATTGATTAAATTGTTGGATTGCTTTTGACATTTATTTCCCCCCTTTAACAATGACGCTTATTATATCTGTTATAGGAGAGAATGTCAAGTATTACTTTTGGTGTTGTAATCATTTTGTGATAATGTCATGTTGTATCGTTTTTTGAAAATGTCAGTAT
>CANRVH010000040.1 GCA_947643225.1 uncultured Clostridia bacterium | reverse complement strand
TTTTATCAAAGGTCTTCCTTTTTGTATGCATTCCCCCAAACCATTATACACAATCCTAAATAGAAAAAACTTTACAAATTACTATTTTTGTGTTATAATATAGCCACAAATTATTTTAGGGGGTTATATTATGAATAGTGAGGTTTTAGAGTTTGAACTGGAAGGGTATTCTTTTTCTATTACAAGGGATGTCTATCTTAAATTTAAAAGGGTAATTGATTTTTTAATTGCTTTATTAGCATTAGTTTTATTTAGTCCAGTATTTATAATTATTGCATTATGTATTAAGTTTACATCAAAGGGATCCGTTATTTATAAACATAAAAGAGTAGGAAAAGAGGGAAAAGATATTTACTTGTATAAGTTTAGAACTATGGTTAGTGATGCTAATCATTTTGAAAAATACTTTACCAAAGAACAAATGGAAGAATTTCAGAAAAATTATAAGTTAGATCATGATCCTAGAATTACTAAAGTGGGTCGAGTACTTAGAGTTTTATCGCTTGATGAACTTCCTCAACTTTTAAATATTTTAAAAGGAGATATGGCTCTTATTGGTCCAAGACCAGTTGTTTCTAAAGAATTAGAATATTTTAAGGGTAAAAAAGATTTAGTTTTATCTGTTTTACCAGGATTAACTGGATGGTGGGCTTGTAATGGTAGAAGTTGTACAACTTATGATGAGAGGGTAAATTTAGAGGCATATTATGCTGAAAATATTTCTTTTAAGTTAGATGTTAAATGCTTTTTTAAAACTATTAAGGTTGTAATAGAAAGAAAAGGTGCAAAATAAAAAGGAATAAAAGGTTGTCAAAATAAACAATATGAGAAACTACATTAGATGGTAACCAGTGTAGTTTCTTTTTTGTAAGGGTGTTGGAATATGAATATAGAAATTATTTGTCCTTTGTATAATGCAAGGGAATATATTGATGATTTGCATTTGTCTTTAATGAAACAAAAAAAGGTAAATATTAGTCAAATATCTTATGTTTTAACAGAAAGTAGTGATGATACAGAAACATATTTGAAAGATCACCAGTTAAATTATATGAAAATTAAAAAAAAGGATTTTTCTCATAGTTTAGTAAGAGAAAAATCTGCTTTTAAAAGTGAGGCTGATATTATTTGTTTTATTACACAAGATGTAGTAATAGAGGATGATTTGTGGCTTTATCATTTAACAAAAGATATTATTGGTGGGCAAGTTGTTGCTACATATAGTAGGCAACTTACTAAGTATAATAATATAGAAAAGTATACTAGGGAGTATAATTATCCGAATTATGATTTAATTAAGAGTAAGAAAGATATTAAAAAATGTGGATTGAGAACCTTTTTCTTTTCTGATGCTGCTAGTGCCATAAAAAGAGAGATTTTTGTTGAACTTGGTGGTTATGATCAAAAAAAACTACCAACTAATGAGGATATGTATTTTGCCTATAAATTAATTATGAATGATCAAAAAATTAAGTATTGTGCAGATTCTATTGTTTATCATTCTCATCAATTTACATTAAAAGAGTTATATGAAAGATATCGATTAACAGGAATGTTTTTTAAGGAGAATTCCTATCTTAATCATTTTGGAACGAATCAAAGTGGTGGTGGACTAGCTAAATATATCTTAAAAAGAATATTACAAGATAGAAGAGTCGATCTTCTATTTCGTTATCCTTTTGATATGGCTGCAAGATTAGTGGGAATGAAAGTAGGGAAAAGATGATGAAAGATTTAATTAGCGTTGTTGTACCTATTTATAATGTTGAACAATATTTAGAAAAATGTTTGGATTCTGTTCTTGATCAAACTTATCAAAAATTAGAGATTATATTAGTGGATGATGGATCTATTGATTGTTGTAGTAGTATTTGTGATCAATATGCTGTTAAAGATAAAAGAATAAAAGTAATTCATCAAAAAAATGGGGGACTTTCTGCTGCTAGAAATAGAGGAATTAAAGAAGCTAGAGGTAAATATATTACTTTTATTGATAGTGATGATATCATTACTAATGATTGTATAGAATATTTATATTATTTATTAATTCAAGCTCATACTAAGATGTCTATTTGTGCTTATTCTATTATTAATTCTCATAAGACGATTGATTTAGGTGCTGGCTATCAAGATGGGGTTTTATCTAGAGAAGACTGCTTAAAAAGAATGCTTTGTGAGGAGGGATTTACTGTTTCTAGTTGTGCCAAATTGTATCAATTAGATTTGTTTGATCATGTTTTATTTCCTATTTCAAAATTATGTGAAGATAATGGTACAACCTATAAATTAATTGATCAATGTGATTATATTGCTTATGGTCATGAATCTAAGTACTATTATTTTAGAAGAAGTGGTTCTATTATGAAGAGCAGTTTTCATCGAAAAAAATTAGATTTAATTGAACTTTCTGATGAGATGTGCGATTTTTTAGAAAAGTATTCTTCTCTTAAAGAGGTACTGAATAAAAAGAGATTTGTTTGTCGATGTAGTATTTTAAGGCAAATTTCTGAAAGTAAAAATGAACGAGAATATTTTGATCTTGTTCGTAAATTAATTGAAGAGATTAAACAACTTGATTTGAATCATAACCGATTATTTACAGTAAAGGATAAAGTTGCTTTATATTCTTTAAAATTTGGTTATTATCCATTTAAGTATATATGGAGATTCTATTCAAGATTAAGGTATGGTGAGTAAGATGAAGAATAAAATTGATTTTGTCATGATTTGGGTTGATGGAAGTGATCCTAAGTGGTTAATGGAAAAAGAAAAGTATAATCCTAATCAAAATACGGATTCTAGTAATATTAGATATCGTGATTGGGATAATTTAAAATATTGGTTTAGAGGAGTGGAAAAGTATGCTCCATGGGTTAATAAGATTTATTTTGTTACTTGTGGTCATGTTCCTTCTTGGCTTAATTTAGATCATCCTAAGTTAGAATTGATTAAGCATGAAGATTATATGAAACAGGAATATTTACCTACTTTTAGTTCTCATCCTATTGAACTTAATTTACATCAAATTAAAGGATTGTCTGAACAGTTTGTTTATTTTAATGATGATACCTTTATTATTAATCCTACTAAAGAAAGTGATTTTTTTCAAAATGGATTACCTTGTGATTCAGCTGTTATTACTCCATTTGTTACAGGTGAAAATTCAGTAAGTAATCATATTATTTTAAATGACTTTGAGTTTGTTAATCAAAATTTTGAGCTTAGGACTGTTTTGATGAAAAGTCTATTTAAATGGATTAATCCTCTGTATGGATTTAAAAATTTTAGAACGTTAATGATGATGTTTTATCATCGGTTTCCTGGTCTTGCTATTCAGCATTTACCTAGTTCTTTTTTGAAATCTAGTTTTGAGGAAGTATGGGATGAACATTATTCTTTACTTGATCGTGTTTCAAAAAATAAATTTAGATCTAAGGAGGATATTAATCAGTATGTCATTAAGTTTTGGCAGTTGTGTACTGGCCGTTTTATGCCAAGAAAATATAGTATTGGTAAAAATTTTATGATTACGGATCATAATGAGGAAATTGTTCAATCTATTTTAAAAAATAAATTTAAACTTTTGTGTATAAATGATAATGCTGATCTTGAAGATTTTGAGAAAAGTAAGTGTGAAATTAACAGTGCATTTGAGAAAAAATTACCTCATAAATCTTTATTTGAAAAATAAATAAAAGGAGGGCAAGGAATGAAATTTAAAAGAAAAGATATGATTAGTTTTATTTTGTATACTTTATTACTTATTCCATTTTTTAAAGTGACTTATTTAACTGTTTGTTATCCTAGTATCGAATCACTTTATAGGATTTTACAAGTAGTAGCGGCAGTTATTATTCTATTTTTGATTTTGAAACGTAAAAAATATTCTAAAATTATGAACTATATCCTTTTGTATTTTGGAATTTTAATTATTTCTACTTTTCTAAATAAAGGAGAAATTTCGGCTAGCTTTTTTCTTTCTCTTAGAGTTCTGATATCTTGTTTAATTGTTGATTATGGCTTAAAAACTCAGACAAAAGTTTTTCTGAATTCTTTTGAGTTTTTGTTATCTATTTTAGTTTACCTTAACTTTTTGAGTATTATTCTTTTTAGAAGAGGACTTTATGTTTCTGGAATAGGTTATACTGAAAACTGGATTTTAGGATATAAAAATTTACATATATTATATATATTACCTGCAATACTTGTTAGTTTTGTTAATTCTTCTTATTCTAAGGATCAATTTTCTTTTCGATGTTATTTTCTTTTATTGATATCTATTTTATCTTTAATTATCGTAAATAGTAGTACATCGTTAATTGGGGTTTTCTTAGTTTTATTTTATTTGATTTTTCGTCAAATGGTTAATAAACGAAGTTTCTTTCATATTAAAAATTATGTAGTATTGTATATTACTTTATTTATGTCTATTGTTATTTTCAGAGTTCAAAATTTATTTCGTTTTTTGATTGTTAATGTTTTACATAAGGATTTAACTCTTACAGGAAGAACTTATATTTGGGATTATGTTATTACTTTTATTCAAAGAAAAAAAATGTTAGGTTACGGAATGGAAAATAGTATGTTAAGGCTTAATAAAACGAATTATTGGCGTAGTTATCATGCTCATGATCAGTTACTAGAAATTGTTTATAAAACTGGTTTTATTGGGTTAGTTGTATATTTCATGATTATGTATGTTTCTTTAAAAGAGTTATATTTATATAGAAGTTATCCAATTGTAAAATTAATATCTATTATTGTTTTTTCTTATTTTATAATGATGTTAACAGAATTTTATTTATTTGATTATTATATGTTTATCTTTGTTTTTTGTTATAATGTCAAATATTTAGTAAAAAGAGATCAATGTCATTAATATTTGTGTTTCTTTTTTTAAATTTAGATTTGGAAAGTAGGTGATATTTATGCGTACTAGGAGTTCTATTAGGAATACTTTGACTATTGTTTTAACTAATTTAAGTAAAATTTTAATTGGGTTTGTTGCTCAAATCGTCTTTATTAAAATATTAGGACTGGAATATTTAGGAATAAATGGTTTATTTACAAATATTATTTCTATGCTTGGTATTGTAGAGCTTGGAATAGGATCTGCTATTATTTATAATCTTTATAAACCATTAAAAGACAAAGATATAGAAACGATTCAATCTTTAATGAGATTTTATAAAAAAGCATATCATATTATTGCTATTATTGTTTTTTTTCTGGGACTTTGCTTTATGCCTTTTTTGAGTTTTTTTGTCAAGGATGTTACTATTGATCTTAATCTTCAAACTGTATATTTCTTATTTATCTTTGATATTGTTTGTTCTTATCTTTTTTCTTATAAAAGAAGTATTTTATATGCTGATCAGAAGAATTACATGATTAATATTATTCATATGATATATTTAATTATCTTGAATCTTTTACAATTGTTTGTTTTATATTATAGTAGAAATTATTATTTGTATTTAATTGTTCAAATTATTATGAGGTTACTTGAAAATTTAGTTCTCTCTATTATTGTTGATTTAAGGTATTCTTATCTTCATACTAAATCTATTGTTAAACTTGATAGTAAGATAGAAAAGGATATTTTTAAAAAGGTTAAGGCCTTATTTTTTCATAAGATTGGAGGCTTTATTGTAGTTGGAACGGATAATATTATTATTTCCAAGTTTTTAGGAATTGCAGTTGTGGGATTATATTCTAATTATTATTTAATTATTAATTCTGTTCAAATGTTATTTGGGCAAGCTATTACTGCTCTTATTCCAAGTGTTGGTAATTTGTTGCTTACTGATTCTAAAAGTAAAGTTTATGATGTTTTTAAGAAGGTTCGATTTATTAATTTTTGGATTGCTAGTTTTACAGCAGTTTCCTTACTTCTTATTATGCAACCTTTTATTAGGATATGGATAGGTAGTGAGTATCTTTTAGATTCTACTATTTTATATGTATTAGTTTTTAATTTTTATATGGTTATGATGAGATATAGTTATATGACATTTAAGGAGGCAGGAGGAATATTTTATGAAGATCGTTTTGTCCCTTTAGTTGAGTCTTCGCTAAATATTATTTTTTCTTGTATTCTAGTAAAAAAATTTGGACTTAGTGGAGTATTTCTAGGGACAATCATTAGTGGACTTGCTTTATGGTGTTATAGTTATCCTAAATATGTTTATCATAATTTATTTGGGAGGGAGTATAATCAATATATTAAAGAGACTATCGGTTATATTTTATTATTTATCTTATTTGCAGGATTTAGTTATTTGATTTCTCGTTTCTTTATCGTTCAGTCTAACCTTTTACAAGTTATCATAAATGGGGGGATTGCTATTTTTATTCCTAATTTATTGATCTTGATCTTGTTTTACCGAACAGAGGAGTTTAAGTATTTTAAAAATTTAATTTTAAGGAGGAAGTTATGAAAAATAAAATAGAAAAAGTTATTGGTGGAGTCGTTTTATTCTTTTTCATTGTTTGTACAGTATATTTAATTGTTAGTATTCAAGGATTTGGAATTATTCCTTCGAAGTATATAACTTTTATTTATGTCATTATGATTTTATTGCTTATTCTTTCTATTACCTTAATTACAAGAAAGAATATGGTTGTTTATTTGATTGGAATTATTTCTACTTTGATTATTAGTAGTGGTTATTTACTTGCTACTAGTTATATTAATAAGGCAAATCATGCGATTAATCAAATGGTTAATAATAAAGTTACTTCTGTTAATTATTATGTTTTGGTTAAGAAGGATAGTCCGATTCAAAATATTAGTGAGTTAAAGGATAAAAGGGTTGGTTATATACAAGATAATAATAGTCTTAAATTGCAAAATTTATTATTTAGTAAAGTAAAATGTACAGCAACTGTTTATATTGATTATAATACGATTTTAAATGATTTCTTTCAAGATGTTCCCATTATTCTTAATTCTGGGTATGTTGAGGCTTTAGGCGATGAAATACCTGATTTTTCTGATACTTATAAAATTATATATACTTTTACTGTTGAAGAAGAGTTAGATTTAGAGCATGAATATATTGATATTACTAGTGAACCAATTTTGGTTTATTTAAGTGGAATGGATACTTATGGGGAGATTTCAACTCGTAGTAGAAGTGATGTAAATATTTTAATGGCTATTAATCCAAAGACTCATCGAATTTTATTAGTTAATACCCCAAGAGATTATTATGTTCAACTTCATGGAACCACTGGTCTTAAAGATAAGTTAACTCATGCTGGTATTTATGGAATTGAAAAAAGTATACAAACGATAGAAGATTTATATGGTTCTAAAATCGATCATTATGTTAGGGTTAATTTTAATACTTTAATTAAGTTAATTGATGAAATAGGAGGAATTGATATTCAGTCTGATACAGAATTTACTGCTTGGACTAATAAAGATGTACATGTTGTTAAAGGATTGAATCATTTTAATGGGGAGCAAGCACTTGCTTATGCTCGTGAACGTTATAGTTATGCAACAGGGGATCGTCATCGAGGGGAAAATCAGCAACAGGTGATTACGGAAATCATTAAAAAGGTTAGCAATACTAAGACTTTATTATCTAAATATGATGCGATTTTGGATACTTTATCTAATAGTTTTGAAACAGATTTTTCTCATAATGAACTAAAATCTTTTGCTAAAATGCAACTTAATCAAAATATAAAATGGGATATTGAGTCTATTTCTGTAGATGGAGTAGGAGCGAATCAATATACATATAGTATGGGTACTAAACAATTATTATATGTTATGGTTCCTAATCAGTCTACTGTTGATTTTGCTAAGTCAAAATTGGAGTTGATTCTTAATGAACAATAAAAAAGTAGGCATTTATCTTCTTTTTACTATCTTTTGTATGATTCTTATTTTTACCTTTTCTAGTAAAAATAGTCGTTCATCTAATGGTGTTAGTATGGGATTAATTGATCAGGGGATTACTATTTATGAGAGATTGTCAAACCAAAGTGTAAATCATGAGCGGGTGATTCAAAAATTAAATTATCCTATTCGGAAACTTGCTCATTATAGTCTTTATTTTTTATTAGGAATTTTTGTTTATTTCCTTGTTTACTATAGTAAGTGTAAATATAAAATAATTATTTCTATTGGTATTTGTTTTTTCTATGCAATTCTTGATGAAGTACATCAGTTATTTGTTTTGGGAAGAACAGGGCAACCATTTGATGTTTTTATTGATACATTTGGTTTTACGACAGCAATTTTTTTGCTTTGTTTTTTGAAAAAAAGAGGGAAGTTTTCAAGTCAAAAAGTTGCTCAGGAATCAAAAATATGATATATTAAGTTAGAATAAGGGAGTTGGCTTAGATGGAAGAGATTGATTTCAAGGAGTTTTTGGATTACCTAATTAAAGAGTTAGGTGTTATTCTATTGTTTGCTGTTATTACTTTGTCTATTGGTACTTTTTATAATTTATATATGAAAATACCAATGTATAAATCGACTACTTCTATTATTTTAGTGAGTGAAAATAATAATAGTACGATTACACAAACAGATATTAATATTAATCAAAATCTTGTTGATACTTATGCAGAAATTATTAAGAGTAAAGTTGTTTTAAATAAAACAATTAATCATTTGAATTTGGATTATGATTTTCAAGAGTTAGCGAAAAACGTATCTGTTTCTGCTGTTGGAGATACAGAAATTATTAACATCGAGGTATTGGATAAAGATGCAAAACTTTCTCAAAAAATTGCTAGTCAAATTGCGGTCAATTTTATGGATAAAGTAAAAGATATTTATAATATGAAAAATGTTAATATTTTAGATCATGCAGAGGTTCCTGTAAAGGCTGATAATATTCATTTTATAAGAGAAACTATTATTTATTTAGTTCTTGGAATTACTTTGGGAATGTTTTATGCTTTTTTAAGATTTTATTTTGATCGTAGTATTAAGAATATTTCTGAGGTTGAGACAAAGGTTAATCTTCCGATTATGGGGAGTGTAAGGGATTGTACTAAAACAATGAGAAAGGAAAATAAAGAAGATAAACTATTAATTAGTCTTATGCCTAAATCTAATTTTGCTGAAGATGTAAAAACGATTAGAACCAATTTAGATTTTTCTAAGGTGGATCAGAATATGAAAACAATTTTAATTACTAGTTCAATTCCAGGAGAAGGTAAAAGTTTTATTAGTGCTAATTTAGCTGCTTCTTTTGCTCAAAATAATAAGAAGGTAATATTAATTGATTGTGATTTAAGAAAAGGGGTTGTTCATAAAAGGCTGAAACTTAAAAATATAGGATTATCTAATTTAATCGCTAAAGGTGATCTTTCTAAATTAGATGAGTATATTCAAAGAAGTGAAGTTAAAAATTTGGATGTAATTACTAGAGGAGTTGTTCCTCCTAATCCTAGTGAACTTTTAAGTAGTAAAGCTTTTAAATCAATTATTAAGTTATTAGAAGGATACTATGATTATGTGATTCTGGATTGTCCTCCTGTTACTAATTTACCTGATTCTTTAATTATGTCTACTTTGGTAGATAAAGCTTTAATTGTATCATCTATTGGTTATACTCCTTTATCTCTTCTTCAAAATACGAAAAAGTCTTTGGAAAACGTTCATGCTCCTATAGCTGGTGTTGTTGTTAATAAGGTACCAATTAAGAAGGGCGGATATTATTATTCCGCATATAAATATGAATAATTATATTGATTGTCACTCTCATATTTTATTTGGAGTAGATGATGGAGCTCCTAGTATTGATGAGAGTATGATGATATTAAGAAGACTTAATGAGATCGGTTTTAGTGAAGTTATTTTAACTCCTCATTATATTAATGCTTTTCATGTTAATAATGAAGAAAAAAGAAAGCGATTTGCTATTTTAGTTAGTAAAGTAAAAGAGGAAGGATTGCCTATTATTTTGCACCTTGCTAATGAGGTTAGAATTACTTCTGATTTACTTAAATTAATTCAGGAGGATGAGATTACATTGTTTCATCATTGCCTTTTTTTGGAGTTGCCATTTAGTTCCAGAATTCATCATTTAGAAAGAAAGATCTATGAATTACAACTAGAAAATATTCAAGTTATTCTTGTTCACCCAGAAAGATATTCTTATTTAACGAGGGAAGATTATCAAAAGTTGTTTAGTTTAGACGTTTTGTTTCAGATTAATTATGAAAGTATTATTGGTACTTATGGATCTAAAAGTAAGAAGGTAGTTAAATATTTATTAAAAAATGGATTGGTTTCTTTTGTTGGAACAGATATTCATCATAGTAAGCAGCTTGACCTTAAAAAGTTTACTAAAATTAGGAGTAAAATGATTAAAATGATAGGAGAAGAAGAGTTTAAGAATATTTCTTATCGTAATATGAAAAAAATAATAGGAAATTGAATGTTAGTGTAAAGAGTTTTGGGGATTTTTAGAAAAAAGAATGAAATTTGATAA
>CANRVH010000039.1 GCA_947643225.1 uncultured Clostridia bacterium | reverse complement strand
GTAAATGCGATGAATTTGTTCGAAAAAATGTGTCTAAAAACTTGACATAAATCCATTTTATTTCTTTTATTGATATCTTTTGATCAAAATTGTTATTATAAAACTGAAAGAATTTTTTTATTTCATATAAATTATTTGCTTTCTTTTTAAATACTTTTGCATATTCATCTAAAGGTATGCCAGTTAATAAATAATAGTCTATTATATCAAATTCCTTTTTTGAATGATTTTCTAGTATTATTCCATTTTCGATTTTATTCAATATATTATTTCTTGTAGTAAATACAATTTGTTCTATATACTCTTTTCTAAGCTCTAAATAAATTATATATCTTTCATATAAAGTTGGATTATACTTACTTATAAATCTTAAATATTCGCTAAGTTTATAACTTGAAATACCATTTTCCTGACAATATTCTGAAAGGTTTTTCCCTGATTCTATAAATTCTTCTATCATGATAGTGGAATTTTTTATTTTTTCTGTTGGTATTTTATAAACAGGGGGTTTTCTATTATTCCTTCGGTAAGTTTTCACTATTTGGCAAATATGAGTTAGAGACTTTGTTTGTTCCATTGTTAAAGCATTATATTCGCCTGCTGTTTTTATTTTTAACTCTAAGGCAGAAATAGCACAGTTAAAATTTCTTTTTATATATTCATCTAATTCTGAACTACTACTTTTTTCTTGACGACTTAATTCTATAAGATTATTTATCATCTCTGGATATCTTTTATTATATCTTTCTCTTTTTCTTAGCTCTTTTTTGTACTTATCATAACTGACTAAACTTTTATATTTTTTATCAAACTCATCTTTTTCATCTTTAGTTATACAATTATATTTATATAAGGTTTGTATAGATGATTCAAGCTTGGATATAGTTAACTCCTTTTCTTGAATATACTCATATAGTTCACTTATTTCCAAAATTTTACTTTTTTCTATTATATCCAATACATTCTTAATTAGATCAGAGTTTTGTTTTAAATATATTGTTTTTTCTTCATATGCTGTTAATCTTATATACAAATCATCTAACTTTTCCTTTTCCTTTTTACTAATACATTTATGTTCATATGCTAATTCTACTTTTTTATAAAACGCAGATATACATAATTTTTCTTTAATATAATCATAGAGCTCTTTAATTTCTTTTGAGTCTATCTTTTCTATTATCCATTTTATCGCTTTAATTATTTCATTATTTCTTCCTAAATATTTTTCATTTTGTTGATGTTCTGTCAAACCTTGATATAGTTCATCTAACATTTCTTTTTCTTCTTTGCTAATGCATTTATATTCTCTTGTTGATTCTACTTTTGAATAAAACTCAGAGATATTCGTCTTAAATAACTCTCTAATATATTCGTATATTTCTTCTATAATCAACTCTCTCTCTTCTTTTGTTTCTATTATTTCTAAATTCCTGCATTTTGCTATTACTGATTTCATTCTTTTAACTAATTTAGGATTTTTTCTTAAATAAGCTTGATTCTCTCGATATTCTAATAATTCAAAATATAATTCTTCTAATTTTTCTTGCTCTTCCTTACTAATACACTCATGTTCCCATACTGATTTTATATTTAAAGGAAGTTTGGATATTTTCATCCCTAACTCTTCTTCAATATACTCAGAGATCATGTTTAATTCAGCTATTTTACTTTCTTCACTTTCTTGTTCTTTTAGATGTCTACTTTTTTCTAATATTTTTTTCAAATTTTTAATTAATTGTGGATATCTATTCATATATTGGTCTTTTGTCATGATTTCACTCCTCTCCCAAAAAAAAATAATATTTCTATTATTTTTCAAGTCTATTTAATAAATTAATTTTAAACATATCCCTTTCTGGATTTGCTTTTGAAATCATGACTCCTTTATATGCTTTAAGTTCTGCACGATGACCTTCATCTAAAATTCCTTCTGGTGTAATATTGGTTAAAAGGATAATCTTTTTATCTAGATAAACTGTATAATGAAGCCTTATTTCTCCATGAACCTTGGTAAATAATTCATCAGTAGGTAGTTTTAATTCGTAACTTTCCGTTTTTGCTTTCTTATCTTCATTTACCTTTTCTCCTAAAAAGTTTCCTTTACGAAGTTCAGGATAGAATTCAAATGTAAGTTTTTTGTATGCTAACATATTATACTTTCTTACTGATCTTTCCTTTTTTCTAAAATCATTTTCATCTAAATATTCAAAAATATAAGAATTTTTTAAATCTGTCATATTTAGACACCCCCTATATCTAATATAACTTCTTTGTCGAACACTATCTTCAAAGTACACATATTATAACACAAATGTTTTATTTTGTCAAATTTTATTTGATTTTTCTATGTTAAATAATATTTTATCAAGTGAAATTGTGTCAACTAGAAGGTAAAATTCATCATTTTTACTAACATCTTTTAAATAATTTATAAATATATCATTATCTACAGTCATATAGCCATTTTGTAAAAATTCATTTACTTTATCCTCACCAATTGCGTGGATTAGACTAGAAAGCGATTTATTATTCTCAGCTAAAAGCTGTTCAAGGGTTGGATCAATTAAACAATAGGTTTCCTGGTCGAATATTAAAACTGCTTCATGTTCATAACTTAATCCTAAATCATCTTTTGTATTAAGTAGCTAATTATATTCTTTAAAACTACCTTTTTATTTATATTTCCTATATTTAGTAATCTACTATATAAACAACCATCCATATCTATCACCTATTATTAATATACCCTAAAATAAGAATTGTTTCTAGAACAAATCGCTTTTATTAATTTGCTTTTGATTTTTTCCCTCTACTGTTAAAATTACACTTTTTACTTCATAATTATCAAATATAGAATAACATATGGAATAAATTACTTCTTCTAAGATCATATCTTTATTATTATAAATGTTATTATTGAAATCTAAGAACATTACCCCTTCTTCTTCTTTATATGAATTTAACTTTGCGTTTGCATTTAGTAAACTCATTAGATTAGGTTCATATATGTAACTCGTTGTTAAATTATCAATTACTATTTTTACTTTATCACGGGAATCGTTTATATATTTTGTTACTGGTACATAGTAATTGACTTCATCTATGTTTTCTAAATAGTAAATTACTACTTTATTAATATCTTTTCTACTTGTAATATGATAATTCTTATTAATTCCAATATCTTTCGTTAAAACATCTGGGAGATGGACTTTACTATTGGGATAATTCCCCAATGTTTCTCCTTCTATTTTAATTATGATTCCTTCTACTTCTTTTAGATCCATGATAGAAAAGACAATGCTTTCAAACATTCTATCTTCTGTTTTACTACTTACTGATAAAAAATCTTTAGAAAAGTTTAAAATTGCTATATTGTTTGTGATATTTACACTTAAAAGCGTTGTTTTTTCTGGTATTGTTCCAATTAAGGAATCAGGAAAAGTATTTTTTCTATTTACAATTAGATTGTTTATTAAGGTAGTTATTTTCTTTTCTGCTTCTTTTTCTGTTAACAATATTTTTGTTTTTACCAAATAATTATTTTTATCTAATAAATAAATACTATTTGTTCCTACTCCACTTATATATTCTAACTCTAAATTTGTCTTTAATGTTTCTTCTTGTTGAATACTAGGAATCATATATAGTATTAAAAGAATTAACATCGTAATAGATGTTATTAATATTTTTTTTAGAGCTTTGTCTTTAAGCAATGTAATCACCTAATTAAGAGTATGTTCTTTTCTTTTTTTTTATTCATTTCATTGATATTTTTATCCTTTAATTTTTCTTTATGACTATTATATTTTCTATTTAAATTTACAATTTTTAGGAGTACTTTCTAATATACTACCTAATCCAATAATGCAATTTGATTTTATGTTTTTTTGATTAATAGCTAAATATTCCTATAAAGTTTCAGTGTCTTTTTTTGTTCTTTATTCATAGTATGGTTTACTCTCCTATTTCAAATTATCATATCTATTAAAAAATGAAATAGGACCATACTACCAATTATTTGTTATATATTAGTATATAAAAAACTGATTATTCTAAATCAGTCTATTTTTTTGTGGTAATTAAATTTCAGATTCTTCATGATCTATACTAATTTCTTTTAATTTTATTAGTTCAACTACAGCACTTGCCCTTCCTTTTACACCTAATTTTTGCATGGTATTGGATATATGGTTTCTGACTGTCTTTTCACTAATTCCTAAAGAATGTGCTATTTCTTTTGTTGTTTTATTCTTAGTTAATTCTTGAAAAATCTTTTTTTCTCTTGGTGTTAGAATACCTTTTGACATAAACTTCTTCCCTTCTTTATATTTATTAAGCTAAAATATTATATGAAGGGCTCTAAATAACGTGTGGGTTATTTTTTTTGAAATTTTACAGTAATATACATCTTATCTGTATATTCTTCTTGTAATGATCTCATGACGTTATTGGCTAAAGCGTTATCGTGTTTTGAGGAAATACAAACTGCCTCGATATTTGACTCATCTATTTTTACAAAACAGTCTAAGCTTAATTTTTCCTTTAATTTTTTCTCTAATGTTTCTTCTTTTCCTTGTAATGCATTTAAGTATTTTAATTGTTCATAGGCATTATTTTTTTCGTCTGTTGTTGTCTTTTCATTTGTTAACTTTTCTTGTAGTCCATTCATCTGTTCTGTTCGTTCTTCTTCTAGACTAACTCTCATTGCTTCTAGTGAACTTAACTCTTTACTTGTTGTCTTGACATTTGCTTTCTTTTTTTTCTCTGTTTTGTTTTCTACCTTAGATAAAAGTAGTTCATTAGGCATTGTTACATAATATACTCCAAGTACTAAAACTAAACTAAATAATGTTAGAAACCATAAATTTTGTTTGTTAATCACTATTGATCCTCCTCACTTTAGTTAAATATATGAGGAAGTTTTTTTTGATATACCTAAAATTTCTCTTTTGTTAGATATTCTAATGTATTTAAAAGAGCAAGTTTGCCATAATCATAGGTTAGGGAACCTTGCATATAGGCTATATATGGATCCCTTAGAGGACCATCACAACTTAATTCAATGGAAGAACCTTGGGTAAAACTTCCTGATGCCATAACTACTTTATCTTGATAGCCTGGCATATCCCAAGCTTCTACACTGCTATTTGAGTCTATGGCTGATGAATACTGAATTCCTCTACAAAAATTAACTAGATTTTCTTCTGTATTTAGTGTAATGCTTTCTACTATATCTGCCCTTTCTTCAATAGATGTTGGTTCTACCTGATAGCCTAGCTTTTCCATTACTCTGCTTGTTAATATTGCTGTTTTTAGGGAAGAAGCAACAACGGAGGGGGCCATATATAGTCCTTGTAGAAATTGTTTATTCATTCCTAGTGATGGGCCAACTTCTAAACCTTCACCTGGTAAAGTTAGCCTTTCTCCTATTAATCCAATTAAATCTTTTCTGCCTGCGACATAGGCCCCATTCGATGCTATCCCACCACCTAAGTTTTTAATTAATGAACCTACTGTAATATCCGCTCCTATCATAGGAGGTTCTTTTGTTGTTACAAATTCACAGTAACAGTTATCTACCATGATGATTACCTCTTGGTCAATTTTTCTTATTTCTTTTATTACTTTTTCTAATTTATTAATGGTAATCGTTTTTCTTGTTGAGTATCCTTTTGATCTTTGAATCTCTATTACTTTTACTTTATTCTCTTTTAAATAATTGGTAATTTTTTTATAATCAAAGTCGTTATCTACTAATTCTATTTGATCATAATGAATATCAAAACTTTTTAAACTAGAGGGATTTTCTTTTATTCCTATCACTTCTTCTAAAGTATCATAAGGCTTTCCTGTTATACTAAGAAGTAAATCTCCTGGACGAAGAAGTCCAAATAAAGTTACTGTTAGCGCATGACTTCCTGAAATGAATTGACTACGAACAATCGCTTTTTCACTTCCTAATACTTTGGCAAATATTTTTTCTATTTTATCTCTTCCTGCATCATTATAACCATAACCTGTTGTCATGTTAAAATCACTTTCCATTACTTTTTCTTGTTGAAAGGCTTCTAATACTTTTTTACTATTAGCAAATGATATTTTATCTACTTGTTCGAATATTTCTTTTACTTCTTTTTCTGCTTGCTCTATTAATTTTAAATTATTCATGGTACCCTCCATCCACTCTAATTACTGATTTATTGATATAACTTGCTTTTTCTGTTGTTAGAAAATAGACTACTTCAGCTATTTCCTTAGGACTAGCAAAACGCTCTAAAAGGATTTTCTTCTCTTCTTCTTTTTTAAATTTTTCATCTAAATCTTTACTCATCTCTGTTTCTATCCAGCCTGCCGCTATAGTGTTTACTCTAATATTTGGAGCGAGAGAGTCTGCAAGATTATTAGAAAGAGAGATTAGTCCTGCTTTTGAAGCATCATAATCGGCACTATATGGATAGTTTGTATCAATAGCATTAGTAGAGGAAATATTTATAATACTCCCCTTTTCCATTATTTTAGTTGCGTATTTACATACTAGAAATGGACCGATTAGATTTGTTTCTAATATTTCCATAAAGTCTGTTTTTGTTTTGTCAAAAAGTATTGAATCATTAGAAATTCCTGCATTATTAATAATAATATCAATTCCATTAACTTCTACACTTATTTTTTTGATCATTTCTTCTACTTCTCTTTCATCTGATACATCACACTTAATTGGTATTGCTCTTATCTGGTATTCTTCTTGTAAGAAGTTTGCTAACTCTTTGGCTTTTTTTTCGCTTTGATTATAGTTAATTATTAGATTAATTTTATTTTTAGCGAAAACTTCGGCAATTGCTTTTCCAAGGCCTCTACTCGCTCCTGTTATTAAAGCCGTTTTATTTCTCATTTTCTCCTCCTAAAAAATAAAAGAGCATGATTATGCTCTTGATACATATTTTCCATCTTTTGTTGCGATTAATATTTCTTCATCTTGATTAATAAATAATGGAACTTTTACAACATAACCAGT
The DNA here is from genome assembly GCA_947643225.1 of uncultured Clostridia bacterium. Taxonomy (GTDB): domain Bacteria; phylum Bacillota_I; class Bacilli_A; order RF39; family UBA660; genus UBA2730. The sequence goes on along the minus strand of CANRVH010000039.1, from coordinate 4,249 downwards.
TTCTAGTTCAGCATCTTTCATGGCACTGTTTGTTGTATTTCCTTTTACTGCTTGTTCTGTTTTTACAACTTTTAAAGTTACTTTATCTGGTAGGTCTAAACCTAAAACTTCATCACCAAAGAAAATAATATATACTTCTAAATTTTCCTTTAAGAATTTTGATTCTTCTGTTAGAGTTGATTTGTCTAATTCAATTTGATCATATGTGTCCATATTCATAAAGTAATATGTATCACCCATAGAATATAAGAATTGCATCTGTTTTTTATCAATTCTTGCTAAAGCTACTTTCTCTCCAGCATTAAATGTTTTTTCAATGATTGAACCTGTTCTTAAATTTTTTAATTTTGTTTTTACGATTGCTGCTCCTTTACCAGGTTTTACGTGTTGAAACTCTAAAATAGTGAAAATTGCATTTTCTGTTTCTATGGTCATTCCTACTTTGAAATCATTTGAGTTTGTCATGTTTTTCCTCCTATAATTTTAGTTATAAAAAAAGTAAGTAACTAGGTACTCTTTTTTATTTCTTTTCCTTATGTTGTGTATGTTTTCTACATCTTGGACAGTATCTATTTAATTCTAAACGTTCTGTTGTATTTTTTACATTCTTTTCAATACGGTAGTTTTCTTCATTACAAACAGTACAAACAAGAGTTTTTCTTTGTCTATTTCCTACTTTTTTTGCCATAAATTCTCCCTCCTTACGTAAACGTCTGTATACATTATAACAGATATTTTTTAAAATGCAAAAGATTTTCACTATTTTATAGGAAAATCTTTTTAAGTACACCAAATAAATAGTCTAAATTTAACAATCTTTAATATGGTATTATTTAATTAATGCTTTAGCATTGCTTTTTTCTTTTTCTTCACAATTACCATACCTATCATAAATATAAGTAGTCTTTTCTCCTGAGTCGTCGGTTTTAGTAATTTCATTATTAATCAAAATTAGTATATTTGATGGAACATCTACACCATATGGTTCATTATCTCCTTTTTGAATTAGTAGGCCATAAGATGAAGTGATTAAATTGGCATAAACTCCTTTTGATAAGTAATCTGATTCTTCATATCTTTTTTGTTTTATTTCACCACTTCCATAGCCTTCAAATCCCCAATAACTTCCTTCAATAAAGTCTTTGTTTTGTCCTTGTATCTTACTGTTAGCATAATGACATACATTATCTGAAATAGGAAAGCCATACATTAGACTGTTATGAATTCTATCATCTAAAGAATCTTGTGTAATTCCATCCATACATTCATATGATGAAACAATAGAAATATCTGTATGAATATTATCAATCCATACTTTTGTATCATCTGGAAGACCTTTTGTATATGTTTTAGTAAAAATTTCTTTATTGGCTGTAATTTTCCATTTTTTTGAGGTATCTTCATCTAATGAATACTCTACTACTAAATTAAAATCTTCACCTGGTACCTCTAAAACTTGAGGTTTTATTCTAATATCACCATCATTACTATCTATATAGTCATAAATTTCTGTTTGATCTTCTATAACTACCTTATCTCCACAACCACAAGTCATAGAAGCTGTTGTTAGGGCTATAGATAATCCTAATACTTTTCTGAATTTTTTTACATCTTTTATTCCAAACTTTTTCATTTTTTCCTCCCAATAAGTTTACTGATAAATATTTTCTTAATAATTTCTAATTTTGTCTTAGATATTTCTCTAATCTCATCATCTTTTTTTATTTTTCCTTTTCCATATTGAAAATTTATTTTACTATATAACAAATTATATATTTTTACAATTATTTTATTCTAAAATAGTTTTATTTAGTTTTTCTTTTTTTTCTTATCATAATAGGTAAATCTATCCCAACAGGAGATGGCCAATTAATAATTTCTGCTTCATTTCCATATTTTTCTCTATAATCCATGCAAAAATCTTCTGCCCAATATTTTCCCAGCCATTTTGGATGTTCTTTAGTAGAATGATCACAAGCGCAAAACGCTAACATTAAATTTTTATCTTCCTCAAATGCTTTTTCAGCGATTACAATAGATGCCTTACAAGGAAATAAGCCATATATAGTATCAACTTGATCTATGTTGGTATCTTTTTTGAATCGTTCCCTTACTATTTTGGCATTTTCCAACTTAGGTAGGATAATATTAGGTTCATAGATTGTTAATGTACCTTTTCTAAGTTTTAATTGTGGTGCGACTAACTCTGCTAAACGCGGATACATACCTGCACCTATTTCGCAACAATTACCTTGTAAAAAAGAATATTTTTCTAGTAATTTAAACATTTCTACGTAACTATCTTTTCCATTATGATATACACCAAATCTAGATAAAATTTGAGATAATAAACGCGGAATACTATTCCAAGGAAGTTCTAAAACTATATCTTTATATATTAACATCATCATAATTCCTGTCATTTCTTGGTATTCATATTCATGAATTCGTATGAATTCTAATATCTTATCTTTCTTTTCAAAATACTTTTCTTTATTTATTCTATTCATTAAACCCCCCCTTTTTAGTTAAATTGATTTTTTTTATTTAACTCTGTTTTACTTCTTTTTTTCATCATAATTTTATTTCTATCTTTTGTTATTGGTAATTCAAGACTCACATCTATATATTTATGTGATTTTGAATCATAATATTCAGGAATGATTATTTTCCCTTTGTTCGTAAATTTCAAATGACATAATTATCCACTTCCTCAGCTATTCTAGTGGTTGTATTTTTAATTAAACACTTTAAACCTTTTTCATTACTTTAACATCTTTTGTGTAATTTTTATCATATTCTTTCATTACTTTATCTAAAAATCTAAGTCTTAGAGCAAGTTTTGCATTTTGAGTTGTAATAGGTTCTACTGTTTTCTTACTTGGTGCCATCAATCTTGCATCAATCAGGTCATAGTCTAATATATCATGATTACAGTCTTTGAAAACATAATGTTTTACTAATTGCAATGGAGTTTCTCCTTGTTTAATCCTATTCTCATTAATTTCTAATTCTTTTATTTTTGCTTGTTCTAATCCCATAGATGCTGGATTAAGTAAAATTGTGCTGGTCCATTTTTTTCCTATATTCATTTGGCATCTTGTACTACCTTGAATAGCAAAATTTGTAATTGGTTCTAGACGATCTACATAGCTCATATTAATGCCTTCACTATGTGAAGTATAAGTATTTCCCATAATTCCTCTATTATCTTTTATACCAGATGTATAGGCATCTTTTAGTCCAATAGAAAAGAGAATATCTTTTATACTTTTTCCTAATTTAATTAAATCATCATTTGTAGTAACAATTCCTGCATGTCCACTATATCCACCTACTGCTAAAGCACTAGGATCATTTACATGTCCAACTCTAGCATTAGCACTTCCTGTCATTCTATTAATTTCTCCCTTAGGAACACATAAATAAGTATTCTTTAAATTTAACGGTTTAGTTATATATTCTTCTATCAATTCAGCATAAGTTTTTCCTGTTGTATTTTCCATTAATTCTTTCATTAGCATCATACCTAAATCATTATAATTGTATTTTTCTGTTGAAATTAACTTCATTTCATATAAACATTTTAATGCTTCGTCAATTGTAGGTTTATCTGCAATTCTTCCATTTGTTCTAAATTCAGCATTAAATCTTAGTACTTGCCCTACTGTTAAATCTTTCATATTTTCAAATCGAGGATCTAAACTTTTTATTTTATCATTGTAATGAAATACGTTTTCCTTCATTAAATTATAGGCGATAATTTGAGTATAAAATTTAGACATAGATGCAATATCAAATAAAGCATTTTCTGGTAACTCTCTTCCTGTATAGTCAATAGCTCCTCCTACTATTTTTACATCAATATTTCCTACATTCATCCCTATGGTATAACCTGGAATAGGATATTTACTTTGGATTTCTTGTAATTGTTTAATATTTTCATCAAGGATTTCTTCTACTATTTCTTCTGGAGTTGCATCTTTCTTTTTCTGAATAATATCTAACATTAATTTAGATGCTTCTCTAATCTCATCAACTGATGCATATCCCTCTAAACTTATTTCAGATATAAAGTTCATGAAGATTTTTTCATAATTCATATTTTCCCTCTTTTCATATGTTTTTTCGTTTCTTTTCTAAAACGTTCTATATTATAACATAAAATGGAAGAAAATTCAATTTTAAAATATCATTGATTGTGTATAATGGTTTGGGGGAATGCATACAAAAAGGAAGACCTTTGATA
>CANRVH010000038.1 GCA_947643225.1 uncultured Clostridia bacterium | reverse complement strand
GTAAATGCGATGAATTTGTTCGAAAAAATGTGTCTAAAAACTTGACATAAATCCACTATATCCAAATTAACTCTTAATAGTAAACAAAGTGCATATTTAGACAATAAAATACATCTTAATGTTGTAAGAAATAGAGAAAAAGTAAATATTTTAGATGAAAATTTTATATTTTACGATGTATATGCAGCAAAAGAAAAACAATATGGTTTTAGATTAGAAACAGACAATAATAAGGTTATCGTTTGTAATGGAGATGAATCACTAAATGAAAAAAATTATGATTTAGTTAAACAGGCAGATTATTTAATACATGAAGCTTTTTGTTTAGATAGTCAAAAAGATATTAAGAAACCTTACGAAAAAGGTCATGGAACTGCTAAAGATGTATGTGAAATAGCAACAAACTTAAATGTAAAAAATTTGATTTTATATCATATAAGTGATGAAGATGTATTAAACAGAAAATCTAAATATATAGAAGAAAATAAAAATTTTTTTCCTGGGAATTTATATGTTCCTAATGATCTAGATATTATTGAAATACAATAAGATATTCAAAACTTATATTATTACCTTAAAATTAAGGAGGGAAAATTTATGAATATATTAACAGATGATTTTTTTAAATTTAGTATTACTATAAATAATTCAAATGTATCTGCACTAATAAAATGTTTACAAAGTGAAAAAGATATTGAGCTATATAAAAAATGGATAGCAAAATAATATAATACAAATATTGAAGATGAAAAAGTTACAACAAGATTAAATTTAGTATTAGAATTGAAAGAAAAAATTGAAAGATTTAGAAAAAGAATTTAAAACTATTAAGTCAAATTTCTCGTATGATAGTGTTGAGTAAATTAACACAGTATTAACAGCGATTAATAATACATTAGATGATTTAAACTTAAACAAAAGAATTATATAGATAATGATATAATTTTAGATGAAGAAAATATAATTGCTAATAGAAATTATTATGCTAATCTAAATTCGGAAATAGAAAAAATTGAGTTTGAAATTGATATAATTCAAAATAATATTAAAGATCTTGAAGAAGAAAATGATAATATAGATACAGATACTTTAAATGAATTTTATAATGAAGTTAATGAACAAATAGGTAATTTATCTGTGTCTTTTGATAAATTGGTTATATTTAATGAAAAGTTAAAAAACAACAAGCTTCAAACGAACAAAGCATTTTATCCGAAAAATTAAAAGACTTGGGAAAATTTAAAACTATTAAAACTGAATTTTATAATCAAAATAAGGCATCAATGTTTTTAATCGAGTCTGGAACAGTTTAAGACTATTTAGATAATCAATCAAGGATATTAGAGTATGAAAATAAAAAAGGAAAAACAGAAGAAGCAAACAGAATTTATAATGAATATGAATCAAATATTTCTACTACTAAATCTCAATTAGAAAAAGCAGAAAAATTGTTGGACGGAAATAACATTGAAGACAAGATAAAAAAATTTAATGATATTTTTGAAAAATATTCAAATAGAACATTGGGTTCAACATATTATTTATACAAAACTACAGAAAAATTTCCATTAAAAATATCAAATACAATAGGACCTATTAGTACAGGAAATAAAAAGACAGCTATTGTAGCTTTTGATATGGCATATTACCAATTCGCTAAGGAAAATTCAATTATAGCACCTAGTTTTATTGTACATGATGTTTTAGAAAATATTGATAAGACTGATTTAGATAATACATTAAAACTTGCTAAAGAAATAGGATGTCAATATATTATTGCAATGTTAAAAGAAAAAGCAGATAATCAAACTGAAATAACGGAAAAGGATATAATTCTTTCTTTGTCTGAAGATGATAAATTATTCAGGGTTTAATTATTGTTTTTAATTTGTAGATACGTTATAATTAATTTATCAAATACAAATGAACTTAATTATGCAAAAGTGCACCCCCCCTTTTGCAAACGCACCAGATTGATAGTAAACTTGAACTTTTATTTTTTGAGAGTTCGATTTTTAAAATATGTTAGAAAGGTAAAATTCTTATATCAATTTAGTAAACATACTTGTATAATGATATGATCATTATATCTTATAGAAAGTAGTGATAAAGATGTTAGTGTATATGAATACATTTGAAAACATAAAAACTTTAAATAGTGATTTTCCAGTGGAGGATCAATTTTATGCTTCAGAAAATGAAGCAATTGTTGCTGATGGGATAACTAGAGATCCTATTGGAATTGGTGATTTATCTACTTGTTCGTCAAAAGAATTTTTAGCTAAATATCCAAGACCTAGTGGTGCCGAATTGGCCGCTAAAGAAATTTGTTATACTTTTTCTAAAAACTCTGGTTTATTAAGAGATAGATTAATTGAATGTAATAATACTGTTAAAAAATTAAATGATAGGTGTATTTTAGAATGTGATTATCTTGAAAATGATTATTTTGGTGCTGTTGCTAGTTGCGTTAGTATAAAAAATGATATATTATATTATGCTTATATATGTGATTGCGGAGTAATTGTATTTGATAGTTTGGGCAATATTAAATTTCAGACAGAAGATGATAAGGAGTGTTATAGTGATTCTTTTATAAATCGAATAGATATTTCCTGGAATTTACCAGAAGCTAGAGTTATTGCCAGAAGAGATTATAGAAATAATTTAGACAATACATATGATGGAAAATGTGTATCGTATGGAGCAATTACTGGGGAAGCGACAGCTATAAGTTTTATAAAATCAGGACAAATAAAATTATCCAATGGAGATATAGTATTGGTATATAGTGATGGTTTTAGTAAATTTTTGCATGATCAAGATTTTATATCACAAGTAATTGGCTTTGAAAAAGATAAGTTTGAAAATTATGTAGAAGTGAAATCTCAAAGTGATTATGAAAAATATGGCAAAGAAAAAACAGTGGTATTATTTAAAGTTGAACTTCCTCTTTAATATCATCACTTAGAGCGCCTTTGACGAATCTGTTCGAGCTATATATAATGCTAGTTAATGAGATTGGTGTTTTATTATTCATACAGTGAATTTTGCTATATATGACATGATCCCTAGGGGGATCTTCAATAAGTATGGTAAACTGGTGTTGAGGTGAAAATATGCTTAATGTGAATATCAAAAACGATATATTTAATATTCCTGTTAAGCAAAAGCTTGGGAAAAAGAAGAAGCACTCTCGAAATACAGGGTAGGTTAAATATTTTATTGAAGTAAAATAAAAAATTCAATTTTTATGTAATATGTGAGAGGGTAACTACTATGAATGATAGAAAATACGACTTGATAAGACCAAATAAATATGGAAGGTGTTTAACTAAAAGATTTAAACAATATGAATATACAAAATCATTAGGAAATACTAATTGGAAAATAAAAAAGAATGGTTGTGCACCTACCTCATTAGCTACTGTTTTGGCAAGTTTAGGATATGATGCAGATCCCATTTCAATTTCAAAAAAAATGTTGTTTAATGAACATGGATTTCTTTCGGAAGGCTATTTTGAAGGAATTAATGGGGTATCAATTATATATTGTTTAAATAAACTAATAGAAGAAAAATTAGACATAGAGTATAAGATAATTAAAATTAATTATAATCATCCAGAATTTATGAAGCAAACTGTAATAAATATGATTAAAGATGGTTATATGGCAATAATTGCTGTTGGCCCACATCGTAATATATTTGCTCAAGAAGGACATTATATTGTAATAACTAGTTTGAATAATGATAATAACGAATTTTATGTATCAAATTCTTGGTATGATGGTGATACACAAATAGATGCAACATTTTCTTATGAGCAAATTGTAAAAGATATGTATAGAGATAATTTTGATTTTCTAATGATAAGAAAAAAATTTAACAGTTGTAGATAGCTATGTCATTGGCACTAGATTGATGGGAAATTTTCAATTTTTATTTGAGAGTAATAATTGTTAACTAGAAATGATATATGCCCATCAAACAGAGTTCATATCATTTATTAAATCAAAAATGTTTCACATCTATTGTAATTTTATATATGCTAAAATTATTTCTAAAGTGATATCGATCAATGATTGATTAAATGGAAATATGAAAACTTAGAAACTGTTAAAGAAATATTAGATTTAACTATTATAAATTATGATAAAGAAAAGGTAGATAAACCTAAATAGAATGTTGAAATTTAATTTTGTTGTTGGGAAATTAATCTTTATGTATAGTTTCTTTTTTTTGGGTTAAATTAACTAATATGGAAAATAAAACAATTTGGGAAAAGAAAAAAAGTAGTGATCATTTTTGTCGTTCTTTTAAATCTTTACATACTGATATTTTAATTATAGGAGGAGGAATTACTGGATTATCGACAGCATATTACTTAAAAGATAGTGGGAAAAGGATAACTTTAATTGATAAAGGAAGTGTTTTTTCAGGAGTTACTAGTAAAACAACTGCAAAGGTTACTTATTTACAAGGCATAATCTATCAGACATTAGAGAAAAAATTTAATTTAAATGTTGCTAAAAAATATTTTGATTCACAGAAAGAAGCTATTTCTTCTATTTGTAAAATTATTAAGGAGTGTCATATATCTTGTGATTTGTGTGAAGTTCCTTCTGTTATTTTTAGTTTAGAAGATAATGGTATAGTTAAAATAGAAAATGAGAAAGAATTATTAAAGAGATGGGGAGTTTTAGTAGAAGACGTTTCTGATCAAAGAATAAAAGCTGGTATTAAAGTTCAGGATACTTATACCTTTCATCCATTAAAATATCTTGAGGGAGTTCTTTCTTCAATTGGTAAAAAAATAGATATTTATGAGGATACTATGGCTTATCATATTTCTTCTTGTGGTCATCAACACGTAGTAGAAACGAGTAAGGGTAAAATTACTGCTTCTCAAGTTATTATTGCTTGTCATTATCCTTTCTTTTTGTATCCCTCTTTGATTCCTTTAAAAACGTATATTAAAAGAGAGTATGTTAATGCATCACAAATTCAAGATTCTCAAAATTATATGGCCATTAATATTGATTCTAATCTTCATTCTATTCGTTATTATCAAGATTATTTAATTTATGGTTCTAATATGCAAAGATTAACTAGTAAAATTGATTATCAAAAGTCTTATCAGAAAAGTAGGTCTGATTTTAAACGGCTATTTGGAGTGGAAGCAGAATATACTTGGATGAATCAAGATATCATGAGTAATGATTTTCTTCCGTTTATTGGTGAAGTTAGAGATGGGTTGTATATTGCAACTGCTTTTAATGCTTGGGGGATGACTAATGCAACTATTTCTGGAAAGGTTATAGCTAGTCTTATTTTATCTGGTAAAAGTTCTTATCAATCTTTGTTTAATCCAAAAAGAATGAATCTTTTTCTTTTATTTGACTCTGTTCTTGGAAGTTTTCATTATTTAAAAGTTTATGCACAATCTTTGTGGAAAAAAAATAATCCATCTTATGTTAAAATTGAGGGCATTTTATATGGTGTTTATATAGATCGTGAAGGTAAGAGACATATAGTGAAATTACTTTGTCCACATATGAAGTGTAATTTAGTTTTTAATCGTGAAGAGAAAACATGGGATTGTCCATGTCATGGATCTAGGTTTGATTTAGATGGAAATGTTATTGAAGGGCCTGCTACTTCTACTATTACTAAAAAGTAAGTAATTAGTTGTGTAATATGCATAACTTTTTTATTTTGTTACAAACTAAGTTTGAGGAGGAAGGTCATGAAGGAAGAATATAAATTAATAGAATATATTTATAAAGATGCAGAAATGGGTGTTTATACTATAAATAAATTATTAGATCATTTAAAGGAAAAAGATAATAAAATAAAAGGTTATGCAGAAGAAATTTTAAAAAAATATGAAGAGTTTGCTCATGAAGCTAAGGGTGAGTTAAAGGAAAATAAAATTCCACCAATGGAAGAAGGAATTATTACTAAAATGATGTCTTCTATGGGAATAAGTAAAGAAGTAAAGGAAGATAATAGTGATTCGGCTATTGCTGATTTATTAATTCAAGGAATTTCTATGGGATCGATTGAAATGGAGAAAAAGATTTCTGTTTATCAGGATCAGGTGGATAAGGAGCATTTAAAACTTGCTAAGAAGTTTTTAAAATTTCAGGAAAAAACAATTGCTGAGTTAAAAGAGTATTTATAGAATGTATAAAATTTGAAGTTGGTATTCATAATAGTTATGGGAGGGATAATGATGGAAGAAAATTATCAAGAAGTACCAAATATTATTAGTGGTAAAGATTTAGATTATTTAAGTGATATGTTTAATTGGAATTATGGAGCTTATAAAAGTAATTATAATGCTAGTAATAATGTTAGTGATATTGAACTTAAAGAAATGTTAGAAAAAGCAAGTAATCTTTTTTATCAGAATATGACTAATATATTAAATCTTTTAAATCAAGGAGGTTCAAATGAATAATAATCAAATTAAGAATCCAAAAGTTGAGGTAGCTAATGGTACTTCTTTAAATGATAAAGATTATATGAATTCTTTACTTAGTTGTTTAAAAGAAATGGTAAAAAATTATGTTGTTAGTATGAATGAAGCTAGTAATGAAACATTATATGAAGAATATAAAAATATGTTTTTGGAATATACATCTTTACAAAGAGAGGTATTTGAACTCATGTTTCGTAAGGGATGGTATGTTTTAGAACAGGCAGAAGGAGAAAAAATAAATCAAAAATATCAAAGTTTAAATCAAGAATTTATGGATTTGAATGGATAATATTGGAAAACTTTATTATGGTTTTCTTTTTTTTTGTATTTGTTTTTTAGTAAATCTTTTAAATTATATGGTGGAGATTTGGTATGGTATGGGAAGAGGGAACAATTTTCTTGATTTTATTGTTTGTGGTATTTTTTTATTTAATCCTTGGGTTGTGTTCTGGCGAAAAAAATGTTATCCTATACTAGGATAGGAATGATTGAATTGAATATATTCGTTAAGTTTTTTAGAGACTTTTTAGATGGTTGGATCTATGCAATATATGTTATTATTTGTTTATTTTTTCTTTTTCTATGTATTAAGTCTTTATTTCGGAAAGGAAAAGGCTCTACCAATACAGTAAAATCAATTAATGCAGGGAATGTAGTTAATACTACTAGTGGTTATCCTATTAATGAGATTATTCCTGATGCCAATGTTTCTAATCATTTAAATGCTTCTAATGTTTCAAATAATTCCGTTTCATCTATTATTCAAAATGCAGATGATTCTGTTTTTCGTTATAGTGGAGATATTATTGAAAATAATAAGAAGTAATTGTTTCCTATTTTCTGTATATTTATTTATCGTTTAAAAGGAGTGAATTAAATGTCAATTACGATAACAGATGTTGTATCAATTATTAAGAAAATAATTGATATATCGATTGTTTGGTTATTTATTTATATTGTATTAAAAAATATTAAAAATAATGTGAAGCTTTCTTTGATTTTTAAGGGAGTGGCTATTGTTATTCTTTTAAAACTTGCTAGTGATTTATTTGGTTTTACAACGATTGGTGTGTTATTAGAGTATGTCATTATGTATGGACCTTTAGCACTAATTATTATTTTTCAACCTGAAATTAGAAATATTTTGGAACAACTTGGTAGAAATCAATTATTGGGACGTCATAAGGTTTTAACTGTTGATGAAAGAGAGAAAATGGTTTATCAATTAGTTGGTGCAATGAGTTATTTAAGTAAACAAAGAATAGGGGCTTTGATTGTTCTTGAACGAGATATCAGTTTAGGAAATTATATTGATAAGGCTAAAAAAATTTATGCTGATTTATCTAGTGATTTACTGATTTCTATTTTCTTTCCTAATAATCCTTTACATGACGGTGGAGTGATTATCCAGGGGGATAGAATTACTTGTGCAGGAGCAGTGTTCCCTACTAGTAATAGTTCAAAACTTAGTTCAAAACGTTTAGGAACTAGACATAGGGCAGCTGTTGGAATTACTGAAGAGACCGATTGTATTAGTTTGATTGTTTCTGAAGAAACAGGAAGAATGTCTATTTCTGTTAAGGGGGAATTATTTTATAATTTAACTGTTGATGATGTGAGAATGATGCTTATTGATGAACTTAGACCAAAACAAGATAATATTGATGAATTTGACTATGAGACAGAAAATATAGAAAATGAGGAAGATATTTATGAAGAAAATAACTAAACCTGCAAAAGGATTATTTCATCGAATAGGATTGTTTTTTGATAAATGGCTTATTACTCCTATTACTAAGTTAATATTAATTGGTCTCGACTTTTTTGGTAATAGTGGAAAAAATTTAGATAAGTTGTTAAGTAAAAAGGCAACATTGGTTGTGATCTCTTTGATTCTTGCCTTTGGAACATTTTTAATTATTGATAATGAGTCAAATGTGATGATTGATCAATATGCTGAAATTTTATATAATCAAAAGGTAAGTGCTACATATAATGAGGAGTTGTATGTAGTTGAAGGATTGCCAAAAACTGTTGATGTTACTTTAATTGGTCAGAAAAGACATATCTTTTTAGCAAAGCAATCCCCTACTAAGGGTGTAAGTGTCGATTTAACAGGGTTAAAACCTGGTAATCATAAAGTTACTTTAAAATATTCTCAGAGGATTAGATCACTTGATTATAAATTGGATCCTTCTAATATTACTGTTACTATCTATGAAAAGGTATCTGAAACTAGAAGTTTAACAGTTGATGTTTTACATCGTGATGAACTTGATTCAAAGTTATATATTAAAGATATTAAATTAGATAGAGACGATGTCATTATTAAGGGGGCTGAATATAAACTTAAAAAGGTAGCTACTGTTAAAGCATTAGTTGATGTGAATGAATTAAGTAATCCTAAATCTGGAACAATTACTTTAAAAAATGTACCTCTTGTTGCATATGATAATGATGGTAATGTGTTGGATGTTGAAATTGTTCCTACTACAGTTAATGCAAAATTAACAATTACTTCTCCTTCTAAGGAGGTTCCTGTTAGAGTAGTTCCAAAAGGTAACTTGGCTTTTGGTAAGGCCATCTCTTCCTTAACTCCTTCTGTTTCTGTAGTTACTATTTATGGAGATGAGAGTTTAATTAACAATATTAATCATATTGAAGTACCTGTTAATGTTAAGGGATTGGATGCAGATAAAACTTATACTGTTACTTTAACTAAACCAACTGGTGTTACAGAAATTAGTGTTAAAGTAGTTAATGTTGTTGTAAAGGTTGATAATTCTAGTACAAAAGAATTTGACGATATTGCTATTACTACTGAAAATCTGGATAGTAAATATAAGGTTCAAGCTCTTAGTGAATCAGATAGCAAAGTTACTGTAGTAGTTAGTGGAAGTGCCGAAAATATTAATACTATTGAATCTAATAATATTAAGGCTTATATTGATCTTAAAAATTATGGATTAGGACAACATGAAGTAGAAGTAAAGGTTAGAGGAGATGATTTGAAACTTTCTTATGCCTCTAAAACAAAAAAGGTAAAAATTAGAATTACTGAAAAATAAAGAAGCGAGAGCTTTTTTATTTTTTGCCATAAAAAAACCCCTAATTTTTCACTAGTGGTTTATAATAGGCTTTTATTAATGATGGTCATCAAATAGATATGCTATTGAAATAAGACCACATACTCCTATTATTACATAAATAATTTTTGCTATAATGTTTGTTGCTGCCCCAAAGATTGTTGCTACTAAATCCATTTCTAATAAACCTACTAAAAGCCAGTTAAGAGCACCTATTATAACTAAAATTAATGCAATTTTTTTCAATGTTTCCATATACTCATCCTTTCTTTTACTTATAGTATTTTCAAAATCTTTATTTTTATACGTAATATTAAAAAAATAATGTCATATATTTTTAGTGAAATATAATGAGGTGATATTTTGAAAAAAATTTTTTTATGTTTAATAGCTTTAACTTTTCTTCTAACTGGTTGTGGTCGATCTAGTGAAAAGGATGTTGTAAATGATTTAGATAAAAAAATTAGTAAAAGTAAAGGATATTTTTTAGAAGGTGCATTAGAAATTGTAAATGATGAGAATATTTATACTTATCGTGTAGAAGTTTCATATAAAAAGGATGATCAGTATAAGGTTAGTTTAGTTAATACTTCTAATAATCACGAACAAATTATTTTAAAAAATAACGATGGTGTCTTTGTCTAGACATACAAAGGTGTGATTTTTTGGTAAGGAGTTTACTTTTGTAATTCTTTAAAATATAACATAAAGTGTAAATACGATCTATTGAACCTGAATGATTATATGTAGTTATAATTGTTTTGTGGTTTATTGGTAAATAAAATTTTTTTTGAAATATAATTACAAATAATTCTTGCATTTTTATAATTTTTGATATATAATATATGGCACTATATATGAAAAGAGAGGTTGTATGTTTATGGGTTTGAGAGAGAATTTAAAGAGGTTTCGAGTTCGTATATTTGCTGGAGCTTTGGCTCTAACATTAGGAGCAAGTGGTTGTTCTTTAAATAAAGAGCTTAGTATTGATTTAGATGGTTATCCTTGTTCTTTAATTGGAGTGGATCATGGATTTGATCTTAATCAGTTTATTGATGATCTTCGTATTGAAATTAATGATCAAATTTATAGTCTTGGGGATCAAGATAAAGATGTAGAGAAGAAATCTCCGCAGGTTGAACATGATAGGGACAAGTTTCAAATACCTAATATAGGAGATTATGATGGAAATTCGCTTGTTGATGCCTTGAAATTGGCTGGATATGATAGTTCTATGGAGTATCGTACTTTGTTAGCTAATCATTTTGGTATTAATGATTATCAAGGAAGTTGGGAACAAAATGCTAAACTTTTAAATTTGTTGAAACAGTATAGTAAATCCCTTAATGGAAATGATAATGCTAAAATTTTCCCTTCTTCAAATAGTAGTGATATTCAAACTATAAATAAGAATACTAATAATTATAATTTGAACTCTGATGAAACTAAAACTAACCATTTAGAAGATTCTCTTGTTGATTCTGGGTCTAGTCAGCATAGGAAAAATCATAATCATAGATGGTCTAAATGGAGAAAATATAATTCTCAATCAGAAGTTAAGGATTGTAATTGTGGAAAGCAAAAATTTAGAAAACATAAATTTGGTAAAAAAATAATTTCTTTCCTTAAGAAAAATAGTAAAAATCATGTAAAATTAGCAAAATTGGGATGTTTAACATGTGATTATGAAAAAATTGTTGCAAGAACTTTAGTGAAACATAAACCTGTTAATTGGAATGATAACAAAAAAGGTGGAGAAGATGGAGAGTGTAAGGATTGTGGACAAGTAGTAAGTAGAGATCATACACTT
>CANRVH010000037.1 GCA_947643225.1 uncultured Clostridia bacterium | reverse complement strand
CAATTAATATTTTTTTCGACTTATTTTTGTCTCACATCATTGACAAC
Organism: uncultured Clostridia bacterium; assembly: GCA_947643225.1. Classification (GTDB taxonomy): domain Bacteria; phylum Bacillota_I; class Bacilli_A; order RF39; family UBA660; genus UBA2730. The sequence continues at coordinate 11,555 of CANRVH010000037.1, read as the reverse complement.
TACACATTCTCTTTTAATGTAACGATTGTCTCACCAGAATTAAACATATTTAGTTCATATTTTTGAATATATTTATTTTTTTTTAAATCATCATGAATTCTTTTTCTTAATATTCCACTTCCTTTTCCATGGACAATTAGAATTGTAGTGTTTCCTATTGTATATTGGTCACGAATAAAATCTTTGACACAAATACTAGCATAATCTCTATCTAATCCATGTAAATCTATGGTTGGAGTATTTGATAATATCAACATAGCACCTTCTTTTCTTCATATCTAGTATATAATATTTTCTATTGTTAAACAACAATAAACGAAAAATGATATGTCAATATGTCTTAGACTTTTATATGAAAAAGGTAATAATTATTTATTTTTATACTATATCTTTTTTGACTTTTACGATATATTTAATAATTAAAGTTCTTCCCTATTAAGTTTAATTTTTAAAGCCAAAAAAGATAAAAAGACCCTTTAGCAAAAAAATAGTTAATACCTAATAATTGCTTTATAATTAGTATAACCAAAAATAACAAAAGTGGGTTACTAACTATATAAAAGTTATACCATTCTTTAATGATCTTATGAATAATTATTATAAGAATATTTTCAATTTCGTAATTGATCAGATGAATTATTGTATTTAACCAAATGCTAATATAATTTCATTAAGAGGTTAAAAATTATTGATATTATAAGTATGTTTCATTGACATGTTCATATAATATTTATATAATTAATTTGTAAACAAGGAGAATTTTATATATGAAAAAATATTTTGTTGTAGGAATAGTTGCATTCGCCTTAATGATTACAACTGCATATGCACTAAATGACAGTAGTAATAATAGCATAAACGAATCAACAGCATGTAATCAGAATTGTCCATATTATGATGAATCAACTCATACTCATAATTGCCCAAATAATAAAAATGGAAATTGTCCCAATAATTATAGTGGTAATGGGTATGGTAGACAAGGTGGTTGCCATAGACATCATCCATAATTTGGATAGTATAATTGTACAAAGACTTTGAATTTATATAATTTAAGGTCTTTTTGTTTGAGGGTGTGTATATTTTCTTAAAAAAATACTCCTTTGGTTCATTATAAAAATCTTCCTAATTCAATATCCTATATTGTAATGACTAATCATAAGTTTAAAACTCGACTTTCAAAAAAACATCTATTTTATAAGTCCCTTCATAACTTATTTTAATTATACATGAAATTCTTTCTTTTGAGCATCATTTTTTCTTAGTTTATATATATCAACAAAGATTAGTTCTTTTAACTTCGCTTTTTTTACATTTAGTAATATATTATCTTTCATATATAATTATACAAATTAAAAATCTACACGTTTTTTATTTCGTGTAGATTTTCTTCAAATCACTTCTGTAGTCTTTTTCTATTTTAATTGATTTATTCTTATGGATGCTTGAGCTGCTGCTAAGCGTGCTGTTGGAATACGGTATGGTGAACATGATACATAGTCTAATCCTACTTTATTACAAAATTCGATTGATTTAGGATCTCCTCCATGTTCTCCACAAATACCAAATTCTATATCTTTCCTTATTTTTTTAGCATTTTTACTAGCTAAATCGATTAGAGTCCCAACCCCTACTTCATCAATTGATATAAATGGATCTTGGTCAAATATCTTCTTTTCATAATAATCCTTTAGGAATTTTGATGCATCATCTCTGGAAAAGCCATATGTTAATTGAGTTAAATCATTGGTGCCAAAACTAAAGAATTCAGCATCATGAGCAAGTTCATCAGCAATAAGTGTTGCCCTTGGTATTTCAATCATTGTTCCAATTTTATATAAAACTGTTTGATTTTTCTCCTTTTCCACTTTTTTAATTTCATCAATTAAGATCTCTTTTACATATTTTAACTCTTTAACGTCTCCTATTAAAGGAATCATAATTTCTGGAATAACTTTGATTTTTTGTTCTTGGACATTTATTGCCGCTTCTATAATGGCCCTAGCTTGCATCCTAGCTATTTCTGGATACGTGATATCTAATCTACACCCACGATGTCCCATCATTGGATTGAATTCCTTTAATGATTCCACTTTTTCTTTTAATTGTTCAATCGTTAAATTTAATGTTGGAGCAAGATCTTTAATTTCTTTATCTGTATGAGGTAAAAATTCATGAAGTGGTGGATCTAGTAATCTAATAATTACTGGTAGATTATCCATTACTATAAATAATTTTTCAAAATCTTCTCTCTGATATGGAAGGATTTTATTTAAAGCCTCCATTCTTATCTCCTCAGTTGGAGCAGTAATCATTCTTCTAAAATGAAATATTCTTTCTTTTTCAAAAAACATGTGTTCTGTACGACAGATTCCTATTCCCTCAGCTCCAAATTTTTTAGCAATTTCGGCATCTTTTTCAGTATCTGCATTTGCTCTTACTTTAAGCTTTCTAATATGATCCGCCCACCCCATCAATTCTTGGAATTCACCAATTATTTCAGCATCTTTAGTTTGTAATTTTTCTCCATAGATCTTTCCTGTAGAACCATCTAAACTTAGATCATCACCTTCATGAAAGATTTTTCCATCTTTTGTTGTTATTGTTTTTTCTCGCTGATTAACTATAATCTCATTACAACCTGAGACACAGCAAGTTCCCATTCCGCGAGCAACGACGGCTGCATGTGAAGTCATTCCTCCCCTTACTGTTAAAATACCTTCTGCTAAATTCATTCCTTCGATGTCTTCAGGAGAGGTCTCTTCACGAACTAATATTAATTTTTTTTCTCCAGCTTGGTAAGCTTTTTGAATGTCTTCTGCTGAAAAGTAAATTTTCCCTGTTGCTGCACCAGGTGATGCTGCTAAACCATGGGCAATTACTTTAGCATTCTTTAAAGCCTCTGTCTCAAAAACAGGATGCAATAGTTGATCAAGTTGTTTAGGTTCTATTCTTAATAATGCTTCATTTTGATCAATTAATCCTTCATGAACCATATCAACAGCTATTTTTATTGCAGCTTGTGCTGTTCTTTTACCGCTTCTTGTTTGAAGCATATAAAGTTTACCGTTTTCTATTGTAAATTCCATATCTTGCATATCTTTATAATGATTTTCTAAAATTTGGCATATTTTTATAAATTCTTGGAAACATTCAGGAAGAATATTTTGTAAAGTAGAAATATCTTCAGGTGTTCTAATTCCCGCTACAACATCTTCTCCTTGGGCATTTATTAAATATTCTCCATATAGTTTTTTTTCTCCTGTTGAAGGATTTCTAGTAAAGGCTACTCCTGTTCCTGAATTATTTCCTATATTACCATAAACCATCATTTGAACATTTACTGCTGTGCCCCATTCCTCGGGAATATCATTTAGTCTTCGATAAATTTTTGCCCTATCTGTATTCCAACTTCTAAATACTGCCTTTACTGCTTCTAATAATTGTATTTTAGGATCTGTTGGAAATTCTGTGTTTGTTAGTCTCTTATATTCTTCTTTGTATTTTTTGATTATTTCCTTTAAATCATCTTTGGAAAGATCGATATCTTTTTCAATTCCTTTTTCTTCTTTTATTTTGTCAAATAATCCTTCAAATGATTCCTTTGGTAAATTCATAACTACATCACTAAACATTTGAATTAATCTTCTATAACTGTCATAGGCAAAACGGGGATTATTCGTCACTTTTGCTAAACCTTCACAAACTTCATCATTCATTCCTAAATTTAAAATTGTATCCATCATTCCTGGCATTGATACTCTTGCGCCACTTCTTACTGATACTAAAAGAGGGTGATTAGGATCTCCTAGTTTCTTTTTTGTTACTTTTTCTAGCTCTTCTAATTTTTCATAAATTTCTTTGATTATTTCTTCGTCTAATTTTTCTTGATCTTGATTATATTTTGTACAGGCATTAGTAGAAATTGTAAATCCTTGGGGAACTGGTAAATTTAGACTAGTCATTTCAGCTAAATTCGCACCCTTTCCTCCTAATATTTCCTTCATCTCTTTGTTTCCTTCGTGGAAAGAATAAACATATTGCATTTTATCACTCCTATTCTGTATCAAGTATAGTAAATTTAGGAATAATTTACAAGAGCTTTTAATCTTTTAATTACTTTCTTCTCAATCCTTGAAATATACGACTGGCTTATCCCTAAAAGGTCTGCCACTTCTTTTTGAGTTTTTTCTTCTTGACCCATAAGACCATATCTTAAAATAATAATATCCCTGTCTCTTGGATTTAATCTTTGAATTTCATTGATCATTAATTTTCTTTCATCTTCTTTTTCAATTTCTCGTGTTACAATATCGCTATCTGTACCTAAAATATCTTCTAAATGAAGTTCATTTCCTTCCGCATCATAGCTCAGTGATTGATCAATACTTACTTCTGTTTTTAATTTCTTTGTTTTTCTTAAGTGCATCAAGATTTCATTATCAATACATCTAGAAACATAAGTTGCTAATTTAATATTTTTTCCCCTATGAAAGGTATTAATTCCTTTTATTAAACCGATTGTACCAATACTAACTAAATCTTCTAAATCTACTCCTGTATTTTCATATTTTTTAGAAAGGAAAACGACTAATCTTAAGTTTCTTTCTATTAAAATATCTTTTGCAGCCTCATCTTGATCTTCCTCAAGTCTTTCTAAGTAGTACTCTTCCATTTCTCTAGATAAGGGTGCTGGTAGTGCATCTGTTTTTCCAACAAAAAATAATACATTGTGATTGAATTGTTCAATTATACTACCTATCAATAATAAAATACTAATCATTTATAATTCCTCCTTAATCATGTTTGGTAAAATTACTTGTATTCCCTCAATATTGAACTTCTTTTGAGATTTTCCTACTAAAATATTAGTTAGTTCTATTTTTTGATCAATAATAACTTTATCTACTTTTTGACACTTCAATAACCCTTCATTTTCTAGTGTTTTGTATGGTACTAAAATGCTATTTTCGTAGGTAAAGTTTAAATTCTTATCATATACTAAAATAATTGGTCTTTTTTTATAGGGATCTTCTAATTTATTTCCGGTATCTAGATATGCTGTATAATGATACTTTTTTTTATTTAAATAAATTTCTATCTCATGTCTTAAATCATAATTTGTCTTAAAGACTCTTTGTTCTTTTAGATATTTATATAATAAGTATGGTGCGATTAGGACTAAGATGATTAAATTTGTTAATAGATCTGTGCTTGATGTTTTTAGGGATAGTTTTAAGCAATAGATTATTCCTCCTAAAATAATGCTAAGTAAGTAAAAGTATATCATGTTTTTTTTGAAATATGAAAAGTCTAAATAACGAAAGCTTGTCATAACCATTAGAGTACTTGCTAAAAGTTTTACTAAAATGAGGGAGATGGTTGAAAGTGGTAAAAATAAAGCTATACATGATAGTTCTCCTATTATACTTCCTAGTATTAATCGAATTGTAGATGTTTTCCTTTTTAATATTTTTTTTACCCCCAAAAGAAGGAGAAGGTCAAAGAAGAAGTTTAATGTAAAGACTACATCAATATATACTTTCATTTTTCTCACCAAAATCATTATAAAAAAAAAGATAACATAAATATGTCGTCTTTTGGCATTATCTTTTCTTTTTCCAAAAAGTTTTAATAATATATGTTTCAAATATGATAAAGATTATGATATAACCCCATAAAAATATGGTATAGGGGATTCCTGATATATATTTTGCTATTAGAGTTGGAATACTTGCTGGTATGTAATTATCAATTACTGCTGCTATATCCTTTAGAGGAATATTTAATTTGATTAAAGTTAATATTCTTAGTAGGATATCTGTTATAGCAAAAAAGTAAACAAAGCTTGAAAAACTTTTGAAAAAGATTATTACTAGGGCAATTAATACAATTAATATAATTAAATCTATATACATCTTATAACTCCTTTAAATAGATATTGTTTTCTAGTTCATTAATTAGTGTAGTTTCTTCTCCATGTCCAGGATAAATTTTCATATCTTTGGGATATGTAATTATTTTTCTTAGACTCTCTTCCATTTGTTTTATATTTCCTCCTGGAAAGTCACATCTTCCTATTGAATCTTTAAAAATAAAGTCGCCATCGAATAAAATATTTTCCTCTTCAAAATAAAAGGCGATTTGATCTGCAGCATGCCCTGGTGTATGGATGACTTTAAATTTGAATGGTCCTATTTCGCATTCTTCCTGATGTAGTGTGCTTTTTTTGAAAATTTTAATGCTTTTTTTTGTTAAAAAGTTTCTTAGTGCTCCTACATGGTCAAAGTGCGAATGGGTAATTAGAACACCTAATACTTTAGTATCTCCTATTTTTTCTTTAATCTTATCATAATCATCTCCTGGATCTATTACTAAACAGGTATTATCTTTTTTTAGTATATAACAATTTTCATCTAGTGAACCTGTAACAACTGTTTCTATTTGCATGATTTCCTCTCCTTACTATAACCTATTTTAACTTTTTATTAAAATTATTTAATCTATTCACATTCAGCAATCTTATTCTTTTTGTTATCTATTTTATGTTATCATCTTTTTTAGTTGCTTTCAAGATCATTTGTCAAATAAACATGCCTTGTATATTTTCTATTTTCTTTGTTTTATTAAAAGAAATATTGATTTTCAAAGTTAATTTTTTCTCACTTTAACTATATCATCTTTTTGTAAAGTTCCTATAAGAAGTGAAGAGTTTTTATCGTGTTGTTGATTGTTCGTATTTACTTTATTTTCCTCAAAGTTTGCATAACAATATTTACAAAAATGTTTACAGGAATTGTATACTCCAATATCTACCATTTGTACACAGTTACATTTTTTCCCTTTTCGGGCAGTCCAACTTTTATATGTTTTTCCTGTTAGTTTATAGGCAAACTCATGAGAAAGACAGTCTCTTTTTTGAAAGCCATATTCTACTAAATTTTGGTCTTCAAAACAAGTTTGAATAGTCATATTATTTTTTTTGGCTATTTCGCTAAAATTTATTCCTATTTGCTTATAATCAGCATTAGTAAATGCTTTATATTTTAAAATATTCTTGTTTTTTTGAACATTTTTATAATTATCTAAAAAAGAAATAATAATATGTTTTATATATCCATTTAGTAGTGAACATAGTTTTTTAAATGCTTTAATATGGTAGTCTATATTATACTTATCACTTAAAAATATAGGGTCATAACGGAGATAAATATTTTCTACTCCAACTATTGATGAAAGTTTTTTTATTGCCTTAATGATTTGTTTTTTATCAAGTAGACCTGGTTCTATTTCTTTTTGATAAGGAGTTAAGGTAACATGAAAAAGAATTGGTTTTTTTATTTGAGGTAGTTGTTCTAATATTGGAATAGGGTTTTTAGTACAGAAAAAAATTAAATCTATATCTTCAAAATAAATTCTACTAACCATTTTGGGATTAAATGGATTTCTGACATCGATAAATCCTTCTTTATAGCGATTTATAAACCACTCATGATAAAATGCAACAATGTCTGTTCTACCACTTACATTTAATATCATCCTTTACTCCTCTCTATTTACTGAAAAAGAATCATTGATTGTGAATGATCCTTTTATTTTAAGTGACTTTTTGTTAGTTTATTAATTGTTGTTCCTGGTATTTCTTTTTGTTCTACTATAGAATAAAGGTTCTCTTCTCCTATTACCTTCTTTACCTCTTCTTGTAGATTGATATTGTTTTTTAATAATCTAGATATGGCTACTTCGTTTTTTCCTTTTAAAACGATAGCTCCTTGATGTTGGTAGAAAAAGTCTGGTAAGTTACTTTCATTAAAGGTTATTTTGAAATTGAAGTCTTCATTTTTAAAATAGTAGGCATCTCCTTCACCAATTATTTCTGTTGCGTCTAGTAAAACGGAAGCGTCTCTTGTAGACCATAAATCACATTTTGAAGGATATCCATCTACTTCCTTCTTATCGTGCATGATTTGAACCTGAATTTCTTTTTCCTTTAGTTGTTCCATAATATAACTTCTCACTTCTAAATCATTAAATCTCTTTCCTAGTAAATTTGTTCTTTGTAAAGCTACTAATCTACTATTAAATAGGTTTATTCCCTCTCTTATATCTTCTAGTGTAGTTTGTTGGTCTACAAAAAGTAAGAATCCATCCCAAATAAACCTAATATCTCTTTTATTTGGTTCTATAATATTTGATGTAAAACCATTGTCAAAGAAAGCAAAACATTTTTTTCCTTCTAATCCTTCTAAAGAATAGTCAATTTGTTCAAAATTTCGTACTGAATAAAAATCAGGTAATTTGTTGATATTGTATTTCATAAAATCCTCCTTATTTATTATAAAAATATTTCTTTTCTTCTAAGAATTTTGTGTTTCTTTTAATCCAAGGACATCCTATTACATACCGGTTAATTTGAAATTTATAAGTACTTTCTTTTGTTTTAATGGCCATCTTACCAAGAATGAAAACATGACTAATTTTTAAGTTTTCTATATCTCTCCAATTTATAGTGACATAACCTTCACCAGTAGTAGGATAAATTGTTATTCCTTCCTCGTCAAAATAGAAAAAGTAGTGTTCTGTTTGATCAAATTTAATATAAGCCTTCCAGGGTGTTGGTATAATTGCATTAGGCATAGGAATATTTGTTCCATAAATTATATTTTCTGTTTTAGTTATTTTATATTTTTCAATAATATTTTCTAATTGTTTAGTAATCATGGTTACTTCTCCTTTATTTTCAATCTATTGAGATTAACTCATATTCTTTAGAACCCATTCCTTGTTTTTCTGCACATTCTATTGTTAATAATCCATTACGAGATTCAATTCTCTCTATTAATTTATCTCTTCCTGGGTCATTTGAATTATAGATTAAATCAATACAGGCTTGATCTAATGCTATAGGATCAGTTGATGATAATATCCCAATATCTTGCATACAAGGGTCCTCTGCCTTACTACAGCAATCACAATCAACAGACATATTGACCATAGCATTAATATAGACTATTTTATCCTGATAAAAGTCGGTGATGGTTTTAGCAGCATCAGCCATAGATTTTAGAAAAGAATCATGATCTGCTGTCATTAATCCATCAAAACTAGCATTTTCCATCCCTGATGTATGAATATAGCTTTTTCCTCTACTTGAGGCAAGTCCAATAGAAAGGTTCTTTATTGCCCCTCCAAATCCTCCCATTGGATGTCCTTTAAAGTGTGATAAAACTAGCATAGAATCGTAATTTTTCATTTTGGCTCCAACAAAGTTTTTTTGAATCATCTCTCCATTAGGATTTTCTAAAATTTCATCTTCTTCACTATCTAATATGTCTACTGTAAAATGTTTACTCCACCCATGTTTTTTTATTAGTTCTATGTGTTTTTCTGTTGTATTTCTAGCACCTTCATAAGCTGTATTACATTCTACTACGGTTCCATTTATATGGTTGATTATTTCTTTTACAAATGCTGGTTTCATATAATTTTGATTACCTTCTTCACCAGAGTGGAGCTTGACAGCAACTTTACCAGGAAGCTTAACTTCTAATTTTTCATATAACTTAACTAAACTTTCTCCTTCTATTTTATTTGTAAAATATACTTTAGCTTTTTCCATAATCTTCTCCTTTTCTACTTATTTTTATTTTATCATATTTTAGTCAAAAGTAAGTACTTTTTTTAGTTGAATGATTTAATTTAAATATTTAATTTGCTGATGTTCCTCTAAATCGAATATACTTAATTGATAACTATTTTTATTTTCTTCAGTCATTTTTACAGCCGTGATTTGACTGTTGTTATATGTTTTATAATAATAAATTCCTTTTGTTGTATTACAACAACATGAGTATGTTGTAATATTCCATTCTTTATCCTTTGTCATGGTTGTTCCTTTTACTACTAATACAGTATCTAAAATGTGAAAAAATTGTGAAACTGAACACTCTTCGCTCGAGTTACATACAGAATTTAGTTTAGTAAAGGCTGCTCGTACAAATCTTGATGATGGAGAATTATCTCCTGGTAACCCAATAGCTCCCATTCCTAAGCCATATGCATTTAAATCAATTTTATTTGAAAAGTTGTTATTGCTAATATCTGGTGTTAGATTAAGATAATTTATGATATTAGTCTCATGATAAGAAAATGGTGGATTGTTGGTTAATACTCCTATTGTGTTGGGATAAATATTTAACTTATCCTTCATTGCCTCTAGTATGAGGCATTCCTGATCATCACTAATCATCCAGTGTAATGGACTTAGGGGAATACTTTCTGAAAATTGTATATTAAGAATATTTAAATTTTCTAAATCATTTTTTAAATCCTTTACACTAGAAAAATTCCCTAAAATCCAAGGAACTAATTCATAAGGAGTAATATTAATTTTCTCGGGATCAATCTCATTATAATGAGCATTATCTGGAAATTGTAACCCTGCTATTGAGAGTCCTTTTTCATTTGTTGCCTCAGCATATAGGGGATATTCATCAACTACTGTGGCCGCCCCAATCATGGCATATTTAGTTTTCAAAATCCCTCCAGCTTTTAATGGGAAGGCATAGTTTCTAGGAGTTATCACTACTTTTTCATTAAATCTATATTCTAAATCTAAATTTCGTCCAAAATAATTATCAATTGTTTTAAAGGTTATACATGTGCACATAATTTTCTCCTATCTTTTCATCTTCTGTTTTATTATATGCAAAAAAGTATTTTTTAAAATTTAATAACTAATATAAAAGACAATCATTGTGATTGTCTAGCTTTATTAATATTCCTTTTTGGAAAGGATGAGGATTGATATTTTATATGATATTGATAGGATGATAATTAATATCATAGGGAGAATGACTAAATTATAATTAGTAAAAGTGTGAATAATGTAAGTTGGAAGAGATAGTTTTACTTTTTTTACGATTAAACCCATTAGAGTAACTAATATAAATATTCCTATAAATATTGCTATTCTTCCTTTTTCTACTCCAAATTTAAACAAAATGGGATAGGTTACCGATATTATTAATCCTATACTAAAGAAGCAGATTACCATTTTTGATGTGATTTCCATTAAATTAATATGATGAGTCATTGATTCCATTGTCACCAATAAGATTATAGATAAGATGATTGCCACAATAGAAAGTATTAATGCTGATAGATATTTGGCTCTTATAACATTTTTTCGTCCATTTGGTAAAGTTATGACATAGCTGTTCCATTTATTATATTCGTCATAGCTAAAGGTTGAGATAGAAAGCATAATACTAATTAGTACAGGAAAAAATGATAAATCATTGTTTTGTTCTATCGCCATCAAACCAAAAATAATTAAAATGATAAGTAGTGATTTTAAATTTCCTTTCATCATTAGTAAGTCTTTTTTTATTAGTCCTAACATATTTTTTCTCCTTTTAGCATTAAAATCATCATTTCCTCTATTGTTATTTTATCGACTATAAACTCTTTATACTTTTTACTTATTTCCTTTTTATCTTTTATTAGACCTGTTCGATAACTAGTTTAATTCATAGTTATAAATGCCACATATT
>CANRVH010000036.1 GCA_947643225.1 uncultured Clostridia bacterium | reverse complement strand
TATGCAATCGATAACCGAAGTTTTAGTTCTATGTCATCTCGAATGGTATTAAAACATGAAGTCCTTCCACACTTTGAAGATAAAAGTTTTAGTTCTATGTCATCTCGAATGGTATTAAAACCTATTGATAAGAATACAGATGCTATAAAAGGTTTTAGTTCTATGTCATCTCGAATGGTATTAAAACCTATTGATAAGAATACAGATGCTATAAAAGGTTTTAGTTCTATGTCATCTCGAATGGTATTAAAACATCTTTAGTTGTTTGTCCACCTTTTGACAAGTTTTAGTTCTATGTCATCTCGAATGGTATTAAAACTAAATCTACAACAAAGTCCACTAAGTCAATGTTTTAGTTCTATGTCATCTCAAATGGTATTAAAACTAAAGTTTTTGTCACTTCGATATTATCCATGTTTTAGTTCTATGTCATCCCAAATGGTATTAATAATTTAATTAATTTAAAGAAAAATAATAAAAGTGACAAATTACCTACAAAAACATATTTTATACTAGAGGTGAAAAAATGGACGAGAGAAAAAAGATAGGAGTAGTAGTGGATGCTGGTCATGGTGGAGATGATCCAGGGGCCTTAGCAAATGGATTAAAAGAAAAAGACTTAAATTTGCAAGCTGCACAGTATATGTATAAAAGACTAAAAGAACTAGGAGTTCCAACTGTCATTGTCAGAAATTCAGATGAAACTTTAGGAAGAGATGAGAGAGTTAGAAGAATATTAGATGCTTTTGGAAATGATCCCAATGTAATATTGGTATCAAATCACATAAATGCAGGAGGTGCTACATTCATGGAATGTGGCTAGACTATTTTTTAACTAAAAAGTATGCTTTGAATATAAAATGTAGAATCATAAAATAAATAAAGATTCATCGTACAAATAAATTTTTTTCAAATTTTTTAATAACCTTACCAAAACTATTAGTTGATATTGTGTATTATTGCTTTATTTTATATTAAATTTATAATTCATATTTTTATAATAAAATTGTAAAAATTCTGTCGTAAATACATAATTTTATGTTATTATATTTATAGTAGATTATTTAATGTGGTGAAAAAATGAGTAAAAGTATAGAAGAAAAAGTAGAAGATTTTTTTAAAAAACAATTAGATAAATATGGAATAAGATATTTTACAAAAACAGAATCAATAAATGAATCAATAGATTCTGCTTTAAAAAATTCTATTTCTAAATCAGGAGGTAGTGGAAATAATTATCCTGATATTAAACTTTTAATTGAAGATAGTAATACAAGAAGAATTCCAGTTATGATCGAAGCTAAAGGTAATATTGGTAAATTAATAAAAATCAATAAAGATAATGAAATTATTCTGGTGACATATGACAAAAATAAAAATTCAAATTATTCTGCAACACGTAATTATGCTGTAAATGGAGCCGTTCACTATGTTAATGCAATATTAGATGGTAAAGGTTATAAAGAAGGTATAGCCATTGGAATTAATGGATACGAAAAAACAGATGGATCAATTTTTACTGAGTTAGCAGCCTATTATATATCAGAAAAAAATAATAGAATTCCTAAAATAATAGATAGTTTTAATGATTTATCATTTTTAAAAAAATCAAATATTAATAATTTAATTAATATATTAAACAATATAAGTTTATCAGAAGAGGAATTAGATGCACTAACTAAAAAAGTTGAAACAACACTGGAAGAAAAAATTAAATCGATTCATCAAAATATTTATGATAATAAATTAATAACACTTGAAACAAACGATAAATTGTATTTATTTTGTGGTTTAATAATGGCTGGTATTCATACCTCAGGTGTGAAAGCATTAGATGTTGATGATTTAACAAGTAGTGACAATAGTGAGCTTAATGATGGTACTTTAATTATGGATCATATTAAGGTTTTCTTAAAATCAAAAAATATGGATTCAAATAAAAAGAAAATGATTCAAAGTTTATTGATTCCTATTTTTAATAATACATCATTATATAAACCTAAAAATGGAGAAAGCATTTTAAAAAACTTGTATAAACAAATTAGTAGTGATATAATTCCGTGTATTGAATCTAATTTGCATTTAGATTTTACTGGTAAAATTTTAAATTCATTAAGCGATTGGGTACACATAGAAAATGACAAAACGAATGATGTTGTATTAACTCCAAGATATGTTACTCAATTGATGGCCAAACTAGCTCGTACAAATAAAAATTCTTATGTATGGGATAGTGCTATGGGATCTGCAGGTTTTTTAGTTTCAGCCATGAATATTATGATTAAGGATGCTGAAAATACCATTAAAGATCCTGAATTACTCAATGAAAAAATTGAAGATATTAAAAAGAATCAATTGCTGGGCATTGAAATCTTAGGAAATATATATATGCTCGCAGTATTAAATATGATTTTAATGGGTGACGGCTACTCAAATATGATAAGAGGCGATAGTTTTTCATATTCTATTGATAATTTCCCAGCAGATGTTTTTTTATTAAACCCACCATATTCAGCATCTGGCAAAGGTTTTAATTTTGTTGAAAGAGCATTATCTAAAATGAATAATGGATATGCATGTATATTAATACAAGAAAATGCTGGGTCAGGAGCTGGATTACCATATACAGAAGAGATTTTGAAAAAAAATACATTGCTAGCAAGTATCCACATGAGTAATATTTTCTGTGGAAAAGCAGGGGTTCAAACGGCAATTTATTTATTCAAAGTTAACAGGGCTCATGAAACTGATGATTTAGTAACTTTTATTGATTTTTCTAATGATGGATATTCTAGACAAGCCAAAAAGAAATCAAGTCAAAATGTAAATTTAAAAAATACTGATCATGCATTAGAAAGATATCAAGAAATAGTGGATATATTGCTTGACAAAAAGAAAAAAACTAAATATTATACTGAAGAAAATGGGAAAATAATAAAGGATACAATAACCTTAAAAGGTGATGACTGGACGTTTTCACAACATAAAAAGATAACTTCTAAACCATCTGAATCTGATTTTAAAAAGGTTGTTTCCGACTTTATTTCTTGGAAAGTTACTAATATTATTAAGAGGGGATGATGTATGAAATATGTTAATATTAAAGTAGGAGATATTTTTGATATTCATCCAACAAAAGCATATAAAGGTAATAATAAATATTTATTTAGCAAAGATGGAAAAGTACCTGTTGTGGCAAATACTAGTATAAATAATGGGATTGGAGGATATTCGAATTTAGATGCAACTGAGAAAGGTGGAATTATTACTTTTTCAGATACCACAACATCAGATGCCATATTTTATCAACCAGATGATTTTATAGGATATTCACATGTTCAGGGAATGTATCCAAAATCAGATAAATGGACACCAAATGCAATGAAATATTTTCTTGTTCATTTTAAAAAATATGCTAAATCAGTTGGATTCGATTATGCTAATAAATTTAATCGTAAAATTGCAATTGAATTTATAATTCCATTACCATCTAAAGATGGTAAAAATATTGACTATGACTATATGAATTTATATATAGATACTATTGAAAAAGATATTACAGTTAAAATAGAAGAATATTTAGAAAGTGAATCGATTAAGTTTTCTGACATTACTGCTAAAGATGAAAAAATATTGGAATGTGTTAAAGAGTACCAAACATTTAGGTTTGACGAAATATTAAAAAAGATAAATGTTAATAAATTAAATTATAAAGTTAAATCATTACCTTCAGTACCAGTGGGTGAATACCAGTTGCCTGCTTTAACAGCTGGCATTGATAATCAGGGATTATCATGTTATGTCCCTTATGAAGGTGCTACAGTTTTAAAAAATTGTATTAGTGTATCAGCTAATGGAGCTAACACAGGTAAAATGTTTTATCAACCAGAAGAATTTACTGTCCTTCAAGATAGTTATGCTTTAGAACCAATTTCAAGTGGAATTAGCTCCTATGCACAGATATATATAATAGGGGCAATGCAACATGTTATTAAAGATAATTATGATTGGTCAAATAAAGCTGGTTGGGAAAAGATACGTAGTAATGCTGTAACATTACCTGTAAATGACAAAGGTTTACCAGATTATCAGTATATGGATAAATATATAAGAATTCAAGCAAAACAAATAATTAATGAATTATTAGCAAAATAGAATATCAAAAAGTATTCTATTTATATATGATAGTATTTATGATAATAAGAGTTTAGCTTGTTATTATATGCAAAAACTATACCTGTATCTGTTGTTAATCTATCGTATAATATAGTAGATGATAAATGATATATATATATATTCAGGTAATTAAATAGTTGTTTTTTAGTATAATATTAAAATTAAAAAAATCATACTTTTAAATAGGAGGTATGTTTTTTTATGCAAATAAATAAACAATTAAAAATTAATAATGAATATTTTAGTAACAATGATTTTCAGGATATTATATATAATTATTTGATTAAAATGTTTAGAATTTCTAATAATGATTTTGAATTATTTTAAAAATGTGGTATATATAATGCCTTGGAGAACATTTTAGATAAACTAAATAAATAGGAGGAATATGTATAATAATTTAGTTAGTTCCACCAGTTATAAAGTAGGAATATATATAAGATTGTCTCAAGAAGATTCTGATAAAAAATATGAATCAGATAGTGAGAGCATTGTTAATCAAAGAAACATATTAACATCTTATTTAAAAGTTAATAATTATATTTTAACAGAAGAATATATAGACGATGGATATTCAGGGACAAACTTTGATAGACCTGGATTTCGTAAATTAATTGAAGATATTAACGATAAACAAATAAATATGGTAATAGTAAAAGATCTATCTAGACTAGGTAGAGATCATGTTATGACAGGATATTATATAGAAACATTTTTCCCAGAAAATAATGTGAGATTTATTTCAATAATGGAAAGTTATGATAGTGCAAAAAGGCAAGCAAGTAATGATACATCAACATTTATTGTTGCTTGTAATGACTATTATAGTAAACAGAACTCATATAAGATTAGAGATGTGTTGCACTCTAAAAAAGTTGCGGGACAATTTATTGGAAGCAAACCATCGTATGGATATATGAGAGATCCTAATGAAAAAGGACACTTAATCCCTGATCCCAAAGTTGCTAATAATGTTAGAAATATATTTAAGTGGTTTACAGAAGGATTAAATTTAAAAGAAATAGCTGATAAATTAAATGGTTTAGGGATAGAAACACCTAGTACTTATAAAAATAGTCCTAAAAGAATTGAAAAATGGAATTATGATACGGTTAAATCAATATTACAAAATAGGATCTATACTGGAGATATGGTTCAAAATAAAGAAACTAAAATAAACTATAAGTCTAAAAAGAGAGTACATTTAGATGAACAAAATTGGATTATAGTTGAAGATACTCATGAACCTTTAATTGATAAAGTAACATTTTTTGAAATAAACAATAAAGGAAGATATACAATACCTAAAACAAAAACAAAGAGAGAAAAAAGATTATTAGAAAATCTATTTGTTTGTAAAGAATGCAGTAATAGTTTAACAATTAATTATCGTAAATCAAAAAATTGTTGGAGTATTAATTGTAATCGATTTACTAGATATTCTATTAATAATAGATGTGTTTCACATTATATGCTTTATAATCCATTAGAAGAATTAATTCTAAAAAGGGTTAAAAGTACTTTAGATAAAGTAATGAAAGAATTAGATATAGATAATTTAGCTAATGAAGTTTATCAAAGATTAAATAATGAAAGTAATAATAACTTTAAGGAATTAGAAAAACTAATTGAAAAAAGAGAAAAATGTCATAAAAAACTAGTAATAATGTATAATGACAAACTTGAAAACAAAATTGAACTATATACTTATGATTTACTTAAACAAAGCACAGAAAAAGAAATAGAACAATTAACTTCTAAAATAGAAAAGTTAGAAAAACTTAAAAGTCAAAAAGTAGTATATAATAATAAATTATCAGATGTCGTTGATAAAATAAAAAAATTATTGGATCTAAATCATCCTACTCGAGAACTTTTATTAGATGTGATAGATAAAATCGTAATAGATAAAGATAGAAATATAGAAATATTCTATAAATTTGGAATTAATAAAACTGATAAATTAAATAATAAAAATTGATTTTTTTAGTTCACCTGGCTAGGCACTCATAGAGTATGAGGAGGAGAAGGGGCAGAAGTTGTTTATGCCCTTAGAAATAATGATACTCTAGCAAAAAAAGTATTAGAAGAAATTGGCTCACAAGGACAAAAAATGAGAAAAGTATATCAAAGAAGACTACCAGAGGATCCTAGCAAAGACTATTATTTCATTCACAGACTAACTGGTAAGACAGAACCAATTCTAGTAGAATATGGTTTTATTGACAATACAGCAGATGCCCAAAAACTAAGAACTAAACTAGATGATTTTGTAGAAGGAACCGTAAAAGCAGTAACCGAATATGCTGGATATCAATATACTCCACCAACCACCACATCTGATACTTATTATACTGTGCAAAAGGGAGATTCATTATGGAGTATAGCAAATAAATTTAATACAACAGTAAGCGAATTAAAAAGATTAAATAATTTAACGAGTGATACATTAACAATAGGACAACAACTAATAATAAAAGAAACCAATACATCCACACCAGAAGATACAACAATATATATAGTACAAAAAGGAGATTCACTATGGAGTATAGCAAATAAATTTAATACAACAGTAAGTGAGTTAAGAAGATTAAACAACCTAACAAGTGACACATTAACAATAGGTCAAAAACTAATAATAAAAGAAACGACCACTACTCCCCCAGAAGATACAACAATATACATAGTACAAAAAGGAGATACTTTATACAGTATAGCAAACAAATTTAATTTAACAGTAGATAAACTAAAACAACTAAACAATTTAAATACAGATATCTTAACAGTTGGTCAGGAATTAATTATAACAGAGCAAGGAGGTTCATCTACTCCAACACAAACATACACAGTTCAAAGAGGAGATACTTTATATAGTATTGCAGAAAAATATAATACTACAGTAGATGAAATAAAAAGATTAAATAATTTAAGTTCAAATACATTAACAATAGGTCAAATTCTAAAGATTCCAACAACAAGTAATACTCCACTTCCAGATGATACAATCATATATACAGTCCAAAGAGGAGATTCCTTGTGGTCAATTGCTAACACATATAAAACAACTGTGGAAAAAATAAAAGAATTAAATAACCTAACATCCAACAACTTAGTAATAGGACAACAATTACTAATACCAAAATCAGATAATAGCCAAGTACCACAAATATATACTGTTCAAAAAGGAGACTCTTTATGGTTAATAGCAAATAAATTTAATATCACTGTTGATGAGTTAAAACAAGCAAACAATTTAACAAGTAATATACTTCAGGTAGGGCAACAATTACAAATACCATCATCTGATAGAATGGAAAAAAATTTTGACTATACAGTTCAAAAAGGGGATAGTCTGTGGTTAATAGCAAAAAAGAATCATACAACAGTAACAGAATTAATTGATTATAATCATTTAGATAGCATTAATTTAAAAGTTGGAGATAGAATAAAACTTCCAAAGAAATTTAAAAATTACTATACAGTTCAAAAAGGAGATACTCTATGGTCAGTTGCAGTAGCACACAACTTATCAGTAGAGGAATTGAAAAAATTAAATAATTTAAACGGGAACTCAGTTACTATAGGAGAACAATTAATTATTTCATAATTCACAATATTTGTGGATTATTTTTTTTAAAAAAGCTACAAAAAAAATATAAAATATGATATATAAATAATAGGAAAGAAGGACAGTTATATGAACAATAATCAACCTATAAACAATCAACAGTCAGTGATTATACGAAATATACCTAATAATATTGAAGATAATAAAAAAGAGGCAGTAACAATAAAACAAAAAATTAGAAAAACATTTATTTTTTTAATTTTTCTAGGGATGATAATAATAGGAGTTTCTATTTATCTTTTGGTAGATGACAATAAAAAATATAATAATTATATTCCAATGGCAGCAGATTTAATAAGTTCAGAAAAAATAAATAAAAGTGGTATTGAATATTATAAAGGAACATATAAGTACGTTATCAATAAAAAAGAATATTTTTATCAATCGAAAAAACTATATTCCACAACACCAGATAAAATTATTCAAATTAAATATAACAGAAAAGATCCTAATAAGCTTTATGACGAAAATGCTTCTAAATTTTATTTTATTGTTTTATTTTCTGGAATAGCTTTTAGTCTTATATCGATGGTAATAGTAGTAGCATTATCACCATCAAAATCAAAAGAGATTATAACTGTTGAGGTAGTTGAACAAGTAACATGTGTAGGGGGAAGAAGAATATATTTAAGTAATTTACAAATAGATAATAATGCATCCATAGCCTATGATCAAAAATATTATGTCTATTTTACCAATGATTTAAATAAATTTGCACTGGGGAATAAATTAACATTTAATATATATCAATATAGCGAGGTCTTTACAACCGAAGTCTATAAACAAAAATTAGCAAGAGTAATATATGAATTTAAAAATGAGGATTTTACCTTAATCGAAATTCCAATAAAAAAAACTAATTAAATGGAGGAAAGTAATCCTTAAAAAGACTATAAAAAATAAGTGTAATTGGTTTAGCTAAAATAATAGTATAGAAAAAAGTCCAAAAATTCATTTTACTAAACCCTGCCATATAACATAATAAATCATCAGGAGCTCCAGGAAGAATAATTCCCCAAATAAACACTTTTTTGAATTTATTCGATTTGACGTAAATTAGATACTTATCAATAGTATCCTTTTTAAATAAAAATTCTATTAGTTTATTGCCATATATTTTTGCCAAGAAAAAACTACAAATTGATCCAAGACAAAGGCCAATATAATTATAAATAAAACCATAAAAAGCGCCAAAAGCAATAACGCCAGCAAGACAACTAGCTCCACCTGGTATAATAGGAAAAATGACTTGAATAATTTGAATAAAAATAAAAATAATAGGTGCAACAATTCCACAACTTTCGATAAAATGAATCAATCCATCATCTGAATGAAAAATATTTTCTTTAAATCCATATATGACAAATAAAACAATTAAAATAGTTATAATAATAGTAACAAAATGCATAGCTAAACCAATCTTTTTTTTTCTCATTCTATCCCTCATTTTTTAAATAGTTAATATTAGTTTAAAAAAAGTTAAAGAAAATATACTAAAACAATTAAAATAAGGTATGAATAATTTAAATATATAAATAAAATTGGTATAATAAAAAAAAGGAAATTGTTTATGAGAGAAATAGTGATAAAAATAACAGACAATGACAAAAACACCTTAAAAAAGATTAAAAGATATTTAAGGTATGATCAAAAGTATTCAATAAAACTAGAAATAGAATCTAAGAGTAACCCAAATTTATCTAAAATAAAAGAAGTAGTAGAAGCTTTTAATATCAAAGATATAAGGGAGCGCTATTCATATATTTATGATACAGTATGTACATATTTAGATAATGAATTTAAAAAAAAGAAACTTTGTGATTTTAAAAATAATCAATGTATTGCTGTAAGAAATGGATTCTATTGTAATAGTAATCATGGTTGCTGTTATGGACCTAAAAGGGGAAAATGTAAAAATTTAGTCAATAACAAATGTAAAATAAAGTCAATTTCATGTAAATTATTTACATGCAGATACTTAAAGAAAAATGATATTAAGTTTGTTATTAAAGATATTCCTCTTCTAAATTTATTTTTTAACTATAAACAAAAGTATATAATTAGTTATTCCATATTTGTCGATAAAAAAGAAATCTTGGAAAAACTAATTAAGTCAAAATAAATAAGATACTAAAGATGATGAGTATTGGACATAGTATTATTAATAGTTGAAGAACAACTTGAACCATCTGTTTTTAATATGGTTAAAGTTGTTCCACTTGGTAAAAAAGAAAGAACATGCTCAACATATTGATAGTCACCATTACGAATTAGATTTCTATTATTGATCCAATCATCACCTAAATATTCCATATTAGAGGCCCCATAATTATATGCCTGAATAGCTTTTGGAATATCATAATTACAGTCTATTAAAGAGTTCTGAAATATCATACAAGCGACTTTTATATTATACCATAAATCCTTTAATTTTTCCTCACTAACTATAATAGTTTCCTCATCCTGGATTTCAAAGTTATAAGCAGTTAGACTTTTATTATACCAATAATTTTCAATCTGCATTCCACCAATAGCACATCCATTCTGTGAATAATCATGATGGATACCTGCGCTTTCTTGAGCCATAATAGCCATTAGTAAATTAGGATCGATACCATATCGTGATCCTATTATTTTGAAAATTTCCATATATTCTTTAGCATTAGTTACTCTTTGGTCACTAGATCTATCCTCATATTCAAATGAAAACTCAGTTGTTTCCACAGAATTTAAATTACTATAAGAAGACTTTTTATCAAAAACAATATTAGGAATCTTAGAATTATTTTTAACTTCTTGTATGATAGTATCTTCGATTTCATTAGTAAGTGAACTATGATAAGGTGTTAAAATTTCTATTGGTTCAGCCGAATAATCTTGCTCTTCGTGCATTTGGGTTATAACAGAAGTTGAACTACCAGTAGCAATCAATCCAGAAAGGCCAATTAAAGCATTTTTAACTATTTTTCGATTGCGATTAATACATGTTCTCCTATAATTAGCAAGAATTAAATTAGCTTTATCATAAATAATAATTGTTTTGGCTCCATTATCACAATTAACTTCTTCCTTAGAATAGGTTATATTCTTTTTTTTTGCTGTTTCTTCTGCATAGGAAAATAATTGCTTAATTCCTTTAGTAAGATGCACTCTCTTAACAGCAGAAATATTATTTTGATTATCAAGATTAGTAATAATAGAAGCTGTAATAGTTTCTGTACAATCCTTTTTAGTTCTAATAATAAATTTCAATTGATTATTCATAAAAGACACCACCTATTATATATAGTTATATAATATCACAAATTCTAAAATAATGATATAGGTAATACTAAGTTTCGACGATTATAATATAAAAAAACGAAGATAAAACATATAATATTTTGGGAGGAGATAATAAAATGAGAAATTGTTGTAATGATAATAATGAAAAATTTCCTAGATTATGTTTTGTCTTAGGTCCGACAGGCCCAACAGGGCCAACAGGCCCAGCAAATGGCCCAACAGGCCCAACAGGCCCACAGGGAACAGCAGGAGCAACAGGGCCAACGGGACCACAGGGAACAGCAGGAGCAACAGGCCCAACAGGACCACAGGGAACAGCAGGAGCAACAGGGCCAACAGGACCACAGGGAACAGCAGGAGCAACAGGGCCAACAGGACCACAGGGAACAGCAGGAGCAACAGGGCCAACAGGACCACAGGGAACAGCAGGAGCAACAGGGCCAACAGGACCACAGGGAACAGCAGGAGCAACAGGGCCAACAGGACCACAGGGAACAGCAGGAGCAACAGGGCCAACAGGACCACAGGGAACAGCAGGAGCAACAGGGCCAACAGGACCACAGGGAA
>CANRVH010000035.1 GCA_947643225.1 uncultured Clostridia bacterium | reverse complement strand
TTAGTATTCGGTCAAAGGGAAAGAAAAGAAATTGGGGCAAGAACAAAAAGAGCAATGGAAGAAATGGCTTTAGAACATATTCACCCTAGTAAAGCGCCCTATGGATATACTAGAAATAGTGAAACTGGGCATTTAGAAATTGAGCCTATTGAAGCAGAAGTTATAAAAGAGATATTTAGTCTATGTAAAGAAAGTAAATCAACTAGAGGTATTGCCACTATCTTAGAGGAAGAAAATGCTTATTTAAAATGTGGAAAATGGCGAAGTGACAGAGTTTATAAAATACTAACCAATTCTATTTATATTAGTGTATTTGAATATGGAAAATATAAGCGTAAAAAACAAGATATCTTGAAAGTAGAAAATTATTGTGAACCAATTATTGATATGGATACTTGGAATGCTACAAGAGTCAATTTAGAGAAGAACAAACATTCTAATTATGGAGAACATATTCATTTATTTACTGGGATAGTCAAATGTCCTGACTGTGGCAAAATCCTATCTTCTACTAATTCATTCAAGAATAGTAATACACCTAAAGAAAGAGTCTATTATCATCTAACTTGCAAGAATTCTAATTGCAAATCAAAAGGACTCCATTATAGTAGTGATAAAATAGAGAAAAAATTATCAAGAGTTTTAAATGAACTTACTAGATATATGTATGATATGAATAATGAAATTATTGTTTGTAACTCTACTAAAAGTAAAGAAATTAAAGACATTGAGAAAGCAATTGAGAAACTTAAACTACAAGAAAAAAAGTTAGTAGACCTGTATTTAAGCTCGAATCTAAATGTTGATGCTATTAACTATAAAAATGAAGTTATTAAAAATGAGATTGAAAAGCTAAACAAAAAGAAGGAATTACTTGATCCCAATGATGATTTTAAAGAATATACACTTGAACTATTAAGTAAATTAAACTGTAAAATTGAAAATAATGAGGTACTTTTTTCTAATAAATTAGGATTAACTTTCATTTTTGATAGTCTAAATAGAAAAGCAAAAAAGGAATTAATTGCTAAACTGATTTCTTCTTTAGAAATAAAAAGAGATAGTAATTATAATATCGAAATTACTAATATTAAATTTACTGATGAATTTATATCTAAAAATAGTAATGAATATTTAGAATATTTGAACGAAATTTTAAACAATAATGATATTGGCATTAAATATAAGGAGTTAGTTACCACAGAAGAAGTAGAAAAACTTTCTAAAGATTACCTTATTATTTCTGACCAGAAAATAGAAAATAATCTTTATTCCGAAAGTGATTTACATCTATTTGAGGAACAAATGAAAGAACATTTTTATACTGATGGAATTATTTCCTGTCCATATTTTAAGAATGACACCATAGTTGATAATTTAATATTAATACCCAAAACGAAAGGAGCTGATAGTTTTGCGACTTCTTAACAAAGAAAATATTACTAAAAATCAAGTTGATACTATAGAACAATTTAAAGTATTAACCTATCTAAAGAAACAATTTAATACAGATGAGGTTAGTCTATATTTACTAGATAGACTAACTATAAAACTTATTGATAAGAATAATGCTGTAGGATATTTTAGATATAATAGCAAAACAAATTCAATAGATTTTCACGAGAAAAATACTAAAAATAAAGAAAAGGAGAAATAAAAATGGAATTAGATTATACCAAGGTTGAAGATTATTTATTACCAAATTTAACAATAAAGAAACAAAAAGGAGTTATCAATAAGTATGGATACTTGAGATTAAGCTATCTAAAAGAGTATAAGAAAGGACTCTATACTACTCTTCTTATGCAAGATAAGTTAACTTCTCATCTTGTTTCAGTTAGTAATGAAGCAGAAAATAAGGTTAATTTTCTTATTAAAAGTTACAAAGAAAAATATAAACTGACCGAAAAAAAGAAAGAAACTAATCAACTTGAATGGGTAAAATTAATGAATAACTATAAAAATATGGCAGAAGAAATCGTCTTAAATGAGCTCATTTATAATTAGTGTGTGAGGACAAGGAGAATATTTATGTCTTAGCTAGCACTGAAAATGTACTCCTAACATTTTCTGCTATATGGGAAATCCCAAACCCTACTATTTAGAAAGGAAAAAAGAAAATTATGAGAACAAGAAATATAAAAGTTAATGTATATTTAAATGAAGACGTGAAAAATATGTTGCTAGAAAAATCTAATAGTATTAAATTATCACAGTTGGACTTTATTAGAAAATTAATTGCTAATTATTCCAAACATCAAATTTCAAAAGAAGTTATTGAAGAAACAACAAGCACCTTATTAACTATTTGTGAAAATTTATCTAGATTATCAGATAGACTTAATAAACTCTACTCTTATAAATATATGGAATTTTTAAATGAACAGATTTATATAATTAGCAATATAATAAATAAATTACAAACTAAATAGAGAGGCAACAAGCCTCTTATTTTATGTAATTATAATTTTATTAAAACAAATAAGTGCTTTAATTATTTTTTTGAACAATAATCGAAAACTGATTTGTATTAACACTAGGTTCTTTTACTTGTTCAACATTAAAAATAGGGTTATCAAAAAATGTTAATATTTTATAATTTTTAGATGTAAAATATTCTGTAAAAAATTCTTTATTATATTTATTGAAGTAAGTTTTATATTTGGGATTAAATGGTTCTTTCTCAAAAATTTCTTTTTCACCATCTATATACTCCATAACATTAATGGCAATCAATCCATTTTCCTTTAAAATATAATCAAAATTATCAAGTACATTTAAGCAATCAGTATCATTTACATGAATCAAAGTTGCAAAACATATTATGCAATCAAAATAAGATTTGTCGAAACACATATTTCGAATATCCATTTCATAAAATCTGGCCTTAGGGGCTTTTCTTTTTGCCTCTTTAATCATATTAGTAGAAGCATCAATTCCAATAACTTCAAAATTTTTATTTATCTTTTCAGTCAAATATTTTGGATAATCTCCTATAGCAGTGCCAACATCTAATATCCTAGCACCATTTTTTAAGTGTTCTACAATTAAATTAATTTCTCTTTGAAATTGTACATTTCCATGTAAATCTCTAGAATTAAAATAATCAATATATTCTTTTACAATATTATTATAAGTATCTACTGTTATATCTGTTTTATTTTTCATATTATTAACCTTTCATAGAATTAAAATATAATTTCATAAGTATTACAAATTATACCATATTCTAGAATTTCTCCTTTATATTTAAATCCCATTTTAGTATAAAGAGCTATTGCAGCATTATTATTTTTAGCAGTAACAAGGCGTATACCTTCATATTTTAGTTTTTTCGCTTCATCGATTATATATCCAATCAATAGTTTACCTATACCTTTTCTTTGATAATCTTTACTTACAGCAACTCGCATTATATCACTCCACTTATTTACTTTATCACTCCAACAGTCTAAGTTATTATATTCACTCGTTGAACTTAATGCACAAAGAGCTATAATCTTTTTATATTTATTCTTTATACAATATAATTCTTTGTTTTTTATATCATTCTCTACATCTTTGATTGACGGATAATCTTCTACATAATCTGGAATATCATTCCATCCAGGAGTATCTCTCAAAGATTGATACAATTGCATTATTTCTATTTTATCTGGAGTTATTGCTTGTTCTAACTTCATAGTTTTCATCTCCTTAATATATTTTAACATAAAATAGTAAGATCTTTCCATACTCCCATTGATATTTTATCAAATCCCATATATAATAATCTTAGAAAGAGAACAAAATTCGTAACTTGTATGTGATTCGCTCCATTGAGAGAATTACTCACACCCTCGTGTGAGTTTTATATTGCAAATTTATCCTATATCACTCGTTGATATGGGATTTTTTCATGTTTGAAAGGAGGTTTCTCAAATGAAAATAACCATAGAACCTTTAGAATTTCCTTTATGTGTTAAAGAAAAACTTATGAAGATACCTAAAATATCAAAACTACATATTGAATTTATAAATGGGAAAAATATTCATTTTAATAAAACTAACCTTTCAATCAATGAGCCACACAAAGTTATTATTAGTAATGAATCATTTTGTATAATACTACTCTCTTATCCAAATGATAATAACTTCTATTTGAAAGATAGTTTAGAAACTATTACTCTTGAATCTATAAAATTTTTGATTTTAAAAATGTTGTAAAAAAATAAATTTTCTGAAATTTCATTTTTCCCTTTATTTATAAGGGTTTGTGGGCATAAAATAATTATTTTCGTTCCGTTTACTTTCTGGTTAAAATGTGGTATTATGGTAATATACAAAAATTATAAGGATTCGTATATTTTATGTATTTTTGTAGTTCTTAACACAAGGAAATTCTCTTGTGTTTTTTTGTCGTTCAAAGAAAGGAGAAGAAAAAAATATGAACGGAGAAAAGAAGAACTTTGTTGTAGGAATTTATCCTCGAGTCAGTACAGAGGATCAGTCTAGGTTTGATTTTAGTTTGGATGAGCAAGAAGAAAGTCTTAAAAGATTATGTGAATGGAAAGGATATAAGATTTACAAAGTCTATCGTGAAGAAGGAGTTTCTGCTAAAAGCATGAATCGACCTAAGTTTCAAGAAATGATTCAAGATATGAAAGATGGGAAGATAAACAAGATACTTGTTTATAAGTTAGATAGATTAACTCGTTCTATTCAAGACTTGGAAACAATTTGTAAATTATTAGAAGAATACAAATGTGATTTAGAAAGTGAGTGTGAGGGAATCAACACTTCTACTCCTACTGGTGTATTTTTTATGAGAATGACTACTATACTTGCTCAATTAGAAATTGAAAGAACTTCAGAAAGAACAAAATTTGGTTTAATGGGAGCTGCTAAGAGGCTCTTATTCAAATAGCGTGAATTAATCTAATAAAAAAATTTTGTTTCTTAGAAAATTAAACGAGCATCTACCATACATAGTTCGTTTGATTGATTTAATTTTTGTAATTTTTCCTTCAGCTATACCATTGCTTTGATCAAGATTTAACACACAATTTTTCACTGTCCACACTCGAAATGGAGAGATTTCTATTTACACAGTTTTATTTACAGACTCAAAAAATGAGATGAACTAAACATCTCATTTTACTTTTCTAAATATAATACTTCCTTTCCCAGACTCTCAGCATATATAATCTCGGATTTTACCCCCTGACCAATATAACCACCAACATTAACAACAAAAACTGCATCTGCCATTCTAATCTTTTGCTTATGAAGATCAGCAAAAATTTTTGCCTGATTTTCTGTAATACTATCCTTATCTCTAGCTACTGGATAAATAATACTCAAAACACAATTACCCTGCAATTCTAACTCCTCACTAACTCTCATTATTTCATCTTGAAACCTTAAACTACCGCAAATTGTAATAACCTTAGCATTTTTCATATAAACATCACCTCTTAATATTAGTTTCCTTCGTTATATAAATCGGTCTATCCTTAATTTCCATATACATCTTAGAAAGATAAACTCCTACAATTCCCATACAAAACAAATGAATTCCACTTAAAAAAAACATAATACAAATCATAGAAGGCCAACCACTAACTGGATCTCCAAAACATAATGTTCTAATAATGATAAACAAAATCGCTAAAAAAGAAACTAAACAAAATAAAATTCCAAGAACAGCAGAAAAAATAAGTGGCCCAGTTGAAAAAGCAGAAATACCATCAATAGCATAAATAAATAACTTCCAAAAATTAAATTTAGTACTTCCTGCTACTCTTTCAATATTCTCATATTCAAGCCATTTAGTCTTAAATCCAACAAAACTAAATAATCCTTTAGAATAACGATTATATTCTTTCATTTGTAAAATACTATCAACCATTTGCCTAGTCATTAACCTAAAATCCCTTGCTCCAGAAATCATTTCTGTCTTACTCATTTTATTAATAATTTGATAAAACATTCTAGAAAAAAAACTTCTAATAACAGGTTCACCTTTTCTAGATACTCTCCTAATTCCAACACAATCATATCCATCATCTTTGATATTATGATACATTTCAGGAATAAGAAATGAAGGATCCTGCAAATCGACATCAATTATAGTAACATAATCCCCTGTACTATTTTCTAACCCTGCATACATCGCTGCCTCCTTTCCAAAATTTCTAGAAAAAGAAATATACTTAACATTTCGATCCTTGATACTAAGTTTTCTAATTTCCTCTAAACTTTTATCCTTTGAACCATCATCAACAAAAATATATTCAAATTGAACTTTTTTCATTGAATAATTAATTCTTTCCATCTCTTGATAAAATAAAGGAATCGTTTCCACCTCATTATAACAAGGAACAACAAATGATATTTTCTCCATTACATCCTCCTACAACATTACTAAAATAAACACTAAAAGAAATAATATGAAAAATACAGATAAAATAATTCTTTTACCTTGATTCCACCAACTAATATGATTACCATCAACAATATAACTTTCTATTAACTGAACAAATTTCTGATTATTAGATTGATACTTTTTTGGTTTAAATTTCTTACTTTCCTGAAGTAAATCATCTAAATGATTAAAATCATAAAGAGCTAAAAGATATTTTTTCTTTTCAAATTCTTCAACAATCTGTAATTGATGATCATTAGTATGTTCTCCATACTTAGAAAGTCTAGCAGCAGCAATAACAGTTTTTTCATATTGAAGAGCCCCCAATATACTACCTACTCCACCATGGGTAATAATCAATCTTGCCTTTTTCATCAACTGATCTAACTCTTTAGGAGTAACCAAATCAAAAATTTCCATATGTGAAGACTCATATTTAGTATAACCAGCCTGAACAATAACCTTCTCTTTAATGTTCCCCTTCAAAATCTGCTCTTCTACTGCACCAATTAGTCTCTTAAAACTTTTATCTTGAGTACCAAGCACAACAAGAATCATTAAAAAATCCACCCCCCATAAGTCGCATTAGGATAAATTTTAAGCATATTTTCCCATTGAACAATAAATAAATCAGCAATAGGATAAAGCAATCTCCCTGTAATTGTCTTTGTACTAATATTAGCAAAAGTTTCAATATAAATAATCTTACTACCAAATATTTTACCCAAACAACACATTGGCCCAGCTGTATGTGCTCCTGTTGTAATAATATAATCTGGATGAATTTTAAAATATAAATAAATAGTTTTCAAAAGATTAAATCCAAATTTAAAAATATAAGAGAATAAATGATCTTTAGTTCCATAAACCAAATAACTAACCTTATTAGGATATTCGTAAGAAAGATCTATATTCGATTTAGTCTTTTCTGTTACAATATGATAATCACTATGATCAAATAATCTTTTCAATTTTAACAACTCAGTCAAATGTCCACCCGTACTAGAAATAAATAAAATTCTCCTCATACTATCACTTCTTTTCCAATAAATTAAACCACTCTTTTGCAACTACCGAAGAAGAATACTTCTTAACTGTTCTCCTACCTTCTAACCCTATTTTTTTTCTTACTTTCTCATTTTCAATAAGATCTTCAACTTTTTTAAGATATGCCGAAAAATTTCGATTCTTAATCAAATATCCATCTCTACCACTAGTAATAATCTCATTCGCTCCCTCAGCAGAAGAAAAGGCAACACACGGAAGTCCAAAACTCATCGCTTCTAATAAAACAATACCAAAAGATTCAGTATAAGAAGTCATTAAATAAATAGAAGATTGCATAAGCATTTTATAAATATATTCTTTATCCCTAAATCCATGCAAAGTAACCCTTTTTTCTAACTGATGCTCTCGAATATATTTTTCTAACTTTCCCTTTAAAGGACCATCACCTATAATATCCAAATGCCACTTAGGATAGTTTTCAGAAATCAAATTAAATATTTGAAGTAAATCCATAAATCCCTTTTCAGGAGAAAGCCTTCCAATAGAAATTAATCTTTGATCAGTTGGAGAAATATCTTTTTCTTTAGGAATATATTCAATAATATTAGGAATAAAGACGGTTTTGCACTTAGTATTTCGAAGTCTACCTTGATAAAAAGCATTTAAAGAATTAGAAACTAAAACCAAATAATCCAATTTATGACAAGATTTCGATACTCGATTGGCATACCGCATATCATCATGATAATGATTATGTTCCCATCCTATTTTCAAAACATGCTCTTTTCCATAATCACCTAACCATTCATTAAAAATATATCTAGTAGAGATGATGATATCACTATCACTATTAATAATTTCAGTAAGCATATTTTTCTTTTTTAAATGTAGAATTTTTAGGGCTTTTATCCCCTCAAAAAAAGCAGACATATATTTATACTTTCGAACATAATTCATAAACTCTTCCCGATTTGGACCACCATCCAATAAATATTTAATTTTTACTTTTGGATTAAAATTAAAAGCTGGCTGATCTAAAATTTTATAAATACAAATGATCTCTACTTCATATTTTTGAACAATGATATTAGCAAGGGAAGCAATTGACTTTTCAATTCCACCATATCCTAAATGCAAAGCTAGAATTGATACCTTTTCCAAAAAGATCACCACCCATCTTCATTATATAATAAAATAATCAAAGAATAAATAAAAATACTAACTCTTAATCAAAATTTTACTTTTATCATGCTCTTGCTTAAAAAAATTAACACATAAATCTATATCTATTCTTTCCTGATATTCAGGACATTTTAAAATTAAGAAACGAATAATATTATTTTGCTGTAAATAATGATTAATAACACACTCAGAAGCCTGATTTGAAACTACCAATATATCATAAATATCTATTAATTGTTGTTGAAAAACTTGAATGATGGTCTTTTTATAATCATAAAGATAAATAGATTGGCACTTTTGATCAGTAATACACAAAACAATTTTAGTAAAAGTAAATTCTTGAATTTTTTTTAAGAAGGAAAAATCAATATTAGATAATTCTCCTATATTAGTACAATCAACAAAAATACAATTTAAACTTTGACATCTTAAATTAACATAATCCTTCAAATCTTGATAACTAAAAAATATTTTTTTACTTAATTGTGAAGCAAATTGAAATTTATCTAATCCTAAATGATAATCATTATAATTACAATCTTCATTATCCTCTAAAAACTGAATAACTGTTCTTCTTAAACTACAAATACTACGATATAAATATACAGGATTTTTAACCAAAGTGACCTTAGTAAATAAATCATCTAAATCTATAATTCTAACATTACAATCTATATCATACAAAATATTATTAAACTTATAATCTAAAGGATAAATACAAAAGTCAGTAAGTTCATTAGCATTTCTAATTAATTGATAACAAATATCCCTTTTTAAAAGAAGACTCTTACTAACTAATACATCTAAATTTCTACCCTCTATATAAGGATAAACAACCCCAACAAAACGATTTTTAACAAACACAACATCATCGATTAAAGATGTATGGTAAATTTTATTATTCCTCATCATTAATAAATAAAACTTTTTTCTTCTATACCTTAAACAAGGATTTTTATATCTAAAAGAAAAGTCACAATCACGTACTGTCTTGTGATATTTTTTAATAATAACATCATCTATTAAATAAGCTGTACCATAAACCCCTTCCCCTTTAACTTCTAAAGTATCTATTTCCTTTTCACTTGAAAAATGCATAACTAAAACCTTTCTAAATAATTATTATATCAAATGAAACGTTCTAAATTATAAAAATTTAAAGATTTGTAACATTCTAAAGGAATATTTCTAGTTTTACATTTGCTTCCCCTAATTCACTAAACCCGTTCATATAACTCCCAATCATAGGTATAAACTATTAATTCAACTCATAATAATTTAAATAATTTTCAACTATAGAATATTCCTTATAATAAAACTCAATATCTAACATCACAAGCACTTCAATAAATAGATAACCATAATACATATATAATCAAATATAATTTTATTTGATAAACAAATTATATAACTATCACATAAAAACAAAAAATCATGAAAATAATTAAGAATAACTTTAAAAAATACAGACTTTACAGTAACAGATGATAAATTTCCAAATAATATTTTTTGTAATTGATATACTCTATACAGTCTGATATAGAAGAATTCGTAGAATATTTAAGAAAATAAGATTGACAGGTAATTTATATCTATGCTAATCTAAAAATGGAATTAGATTTCCAAGCTCATACAATGACACTTTGTCTGTATGTAGTAATAGTTTTACTATCTGCTTAAACAGATGTAGAAAAAGAAATCATAAAAATAAATTTTGAAATAAACCTAGGTATTTCTAATTTACGGATATTGTAACTTTTTATGCATTCTTGTTTTAGCAGGAATGTATTTTTTAGTTAAAGGAGGAAAATAATGCAAAAATTTACATTCTATGTTAAATCATTCAAACGTTTAGAAGAACCCTTTGAGGGAAATTTTCAAAGAACAAAATATCGCTTCTATACTGAAGTTAAAAATGTTCCAGAAGGATTATTAAATTGGATGGATACTAATCCCCGTGAACAAAAATTAACAACAGATGTAGCCAAACAAATTAAAGATTCCTTAAATGAAGATAATCGCTCCTTCCATTTGTGGAATCGTGGAATTTTATTCTCTGCTGATGATATTAGTTATGATAATAAAACATCCATGGCCACACTGACATTTACAGATCCTAAATGTCATGGAAATATCGATGGTGGACATACATTAAGGATTATTATCGAAAATAATAAAACTTCTAATGAAAACCCAAATCAATATTGTGAACAATATGTAGAATTTGAAGTAATTACAGGAATTGAATCTACTGTTCTTTTAGCAGAAGCAAGAAATACTTCTACACCTGTTGATACCATGTCTATTGAAGAATTAAATAAAAGTTTTGATTGTATCAAAGAAATATTAAAAAATGAAAAAATTGATGAAGATCTTTATTTTAATAGAATTACATTCAAACAAAACGAGCATTACCAACAAAAGAATATTATTGATGGTCGAGAAATTATTGCTATTCTAAATATGTTCAATCCTACTCTTTACAAAGCTGGTGAAAACCATCCAATTCAGTCTTATACGGGAAAAGAAGCTAGTTTAAAAAAGTTTTTAGATATGGGACTTAGCAAAGATATTAATGAAAAAGAGAAAAAGCAAAAAAGGGAAAAAGAAAT
Source organism: uncultured Clostridia bacterium (assembly GCA_947643225.1). GTDB lineage: Bacteria > Bacillota_I > Bacilli_A > RF39 > UBA660 > UBA2730. The sequence goes on along the minus strand of CANRVH010000035.1, from coordinate 1,020 downwards.
CGAAAAAATGAAACAAATTATTCCTGATATCTTCAAAATTTGGGATAAAATCGAATGCACATTTCCTGAAATGGCGAAAAAAAACAAAAGAAAATATGGATCTAAAAAATATTCTAATTATGGTAAAGGGGAATACTACTCTACTTTTTCTAATAAAAAATTAGAATACGTAGTTCCAAAAGGTCTACTTTACCCATTAGTAGGAGCCTTCAGAGCATTAGTAGAAATCAATCCAACTACAGAAATTTATACTTGGGGAGCTAAACCATTAGAAGCTTGGGAAGATCTTGGCCCGAAACTAGTGGAATCTATTTTACAGGCCTCATCTGAAAATAAAGATAACCCTCAATCTGTTGGAAAATCAGCAAGCACTTGGGATCTACTTTATAAAGAGTTATATATTTATAATCTAGAACATAAAAGTTCTAAATAAGCTAAAGCAATAAAAAAATTATAGTAATGATCTATAATCTTTTTATTATCCACAAATTTTAATTAGATTTCTTAAAAATAAAAGAAGCTTATATAATTCTAAATTAATATTTTTTACGATTTATTTAAGTTTTATATCATTGATAACTAAATAATTTTAAATTTTTTCAAAACTATTTTTTCTATAAATTATATTTTTCAACAAAAACTATGGAAATATATTCTAAATAATTATCGTATTATTTTGTAGATTTTGAATTCATTTCAACTATGTTATTTTTTTCTTCTTATTTTAAAAATGATTAATATTCCACTAGTAACAAGTACTCCCCCAATTATATAAATTATTTTACTAACAGATTTAGCTGTATCAGGTACATATAAAAGATCCTCCTCTATTATTGTATTTGTGTTATTAGATAATAGATCGCCTGAGATAGTACCATTACTATATTCTATATTTAATACTGCATGATTTGTAATTTTTTTTACGTTTGGTTCGCTCCCTTTTAACCTTGCTTTAATACCTATTAAAAATGTTCTATTATAAAATTCAGCCGAAGAAAGATAATCTGATTTGGCTGATAC
>CANRVH010000034.1 GCA_947643225.1 uncultured Clostridia bacterium | reverse complement strand
TTATTGCTTTTTTTGTACCCAAAAGGTGTCACATCAATTGTAATGCTACAAAAAATGTCAGAAAAAGTTTTGAACTTATATTGAATTTGTCAATAAAGGATGATAGAATTATATTTAGAAAATAAAGAGGTGTAAATATGGAAAGTAATCAAAAGGATAAAAATAATGATAAAAAAAGGAGCGTATATACTAAAATTTTATTATTAGTTTTGGCCTTATTTGTCGTAATTGGTGCTAGTTATGCAGCTTTTACCTTTACTGGTATTGGAGATAAAGTAAATAGTGTAACAACAGGTGCTATTACTATGACTTATACGGAGGGAACAAATAGTATAAAGATGGAAAATGCTTTACCAATGAGTGATGAAAATGGTAAAAGTTTAATAGGTGGAGATCAAGTCTTTGATTTTACTGTTAGTGTAAATATAACAGGCGATTTTACTGTTGCTTATGAAGTGGTAGCAGAAAAACAAAGTTCATCAACATTAGGAAATCAAGAAGTAAAATTATATTTAGAAAGAAGTACAGATCAAGCTAATTATGAATCAGTAATGGAACCAACATATTATATTCCATTAGACAAAGAAACAACATTTGGAGCACCATTAGGAAGTATGATTATGGATACTGGTGTTGTTGATTCCTCAACGGTTTATTATTATAGACTAAGAATGTGGGTTGATGAAGAATACCAAGATACTGGAACTTCAAAAAGTTTTACTGTTAAGGTAAATGTATATGGAACAACTGAAAAAAACACGATAGATACAGACGGACCAGTATGTGAATTTAAAGATATATCAAATTTAAAAGTAAATACAGAAAATAAAATTACATTAAGTTGTACAGATGAGAAAATGGGTATTGATAAAAGTGATTTACAAATAAGTGATATTGTAAGTAGTGATATCTCTATAGCTGAAGTTAAAGCAATTAGTTCTCCTAAAAGAATTACAAATGGATATACTTATGAAATAACAGTTCTTGGTAAACAAGCAGGAAACTTCAATCTAGTTTTACCTAGAGGAGTGATTAAAGATAAAGTAGGAAATGTTAACGAGGAGGTATCGAAATCATTTGAAATTAATGGAGCAACTTATCAAGTTAGTTATCAAAAGGATGATCATGTAAAAAGTATTGGGAAAAGTGAAGATGAGTGTATAACAACGGGTAGTAATTTAGGTTGTGCAATAACTTTACCAGAAATTATTGCTGATGAGGGATATCATGAAAGTGGATGGTATAGTGAAGCTGATGAATTAGTTGGTAAAGCTGGTGATAGTTATGAAATTAATAAAAATCAGACACTAACAGCAAAGGTATCAGTTAATAGTTATACAGTAACATATGATTATCAGACAAATGGTGGAAGTAGTTCGACTAAATTAATGGAAGAAGTAAATTATAATGAAGAGGTTGATTTATCTCCAATTGCTGTTAAAGAGGGATGGATATTTATTGGTTGGAATACTTCTGAATCTGCCAAGGAAAAATTAGATAATCTTACTATGAAAGATAACAATATTACCTTATATGCTATTTATAAAAAAGAAGCGGTAACTCTAACTGCAAAATTTGATGCGAATGGAGCGACAATAGATTCTTTAGAAAAAACATGTAAAATAGATGAGGCATATAATAATGATACTGTAAGTACAAGTTGTGATGTAGAAACACCAATTATAACAAGAGATGGCTATAATATTATAGGTTATAATAAAGATAAAGAAGCTACAACAAAAGAAATTGGAAGTGGAGAGACTTTAACTTTAACTAGTAGTAATTCAGGAAGTACTTGGTTCGCAATTACAAGTAAGGAAATGAGTAACTTAACTATTACTTTAAGTGCAGATCAGTATACTTATGATGGTACTGCTAAAACACCAACTATATTAGTTAAAGATGGGGAAGTGACTTTAACAAATGAAGTAGATTATACAATAAATTATAGTAATAATATCTCCGTTGGAGAAGCTAATGTTACAATAACAGGTAAAGGAATATATAATACAACCACTAAAACGAGTTATAGTGGAATAATAACGAAAACATTTACTATTGATAAAGCTATACCACAAGTAACATTAAGTGAGGAAAGTGGAACTGCAAATAAAACTACAGCTGTAACATTTACTGAAATTGCTAATGTGGAAGGAAGTTTTACTCATACTAGTGGAACAACAAATGTTGCTACTGTTTCTCCTTCTGAATATAGCAATGTCGCTGCTAATACGGAAAAAACAGTAACAGTAACAGGAGTATCTAATGGTACAAGTACTATAACAGTTACTTTTACACCAACAGATACAACCAATTATGAAATAGTAAATAAGACATATAGTGTTACAAGTGATGTGGTTTTACCAGTTTGGTCATTATCTTCAGCAACTACGGAAAATGATTCTACTACGACAATGCCGTTGACTACAATTACATTAAAAATTAATGGTACAGATACGTCAGGAAATGTAACTAGTACTTTAACAGATTCTAATATTAAGGTATTGGTTGGAGGAGTTGAAGTTACTCCGAGTACAAAAACATTATCAACAGCAACATCTATTACAAATGGAAAACAATATACTCTCACATTAGGTGGTATTACTAATGCTGGTGATTTAAGTTTAGTTATTGGTGCTAATACTCTTTTGGATGCTGCTGGAAATAAGAATACACAAACTTCAATTGCTACAGGAATTACAATTAGAAATTATAATGCTAGTGAAGTAACATATAGTGGAGCAAATAGTGGAAGTAGTTGTACTACAGTACAATGTGCACTTGATGAAATTAGCGGAATGGTTAGCTAATAATTATAAATAAAAATAGGTTTTTGAACCTATTTTTTCCATTTAAAACGATTTATTATATAGGTGAGAAGTTAAAAAGCAAAAGTATTTAGTAAAAAAATAATCGATTTGTTTAAATTATCATTATAAGCTTAAATAAACATATAGTTTCATATAATTTTCTTTTAATTCAGGATTATGTTGTCTATTATAATTTTATTATTATATTTTTTGGTGATTATGAAAGAACATTTTTCTATTGATAAAGTCGACTAGGTATGGTAAGTGAAATTAAATCCTGTTCAAAATGGTATGAGCAGTTGTAGAAGTTTCAAAGTAAGAGAAGAATATTCTAATTTAAAATAAAATAAAAAATAGTTAAGATAATTTTAAAAATGTTTTAATTAATTTTTACAATGAGAGTGATATAAGTTTTTTAAAATTTATAGTGATAATGATGATTACTTTTATCTTTTGAAATATTTAGAATAATGCCAATCATTAACATATAGGATAAAAGACTAGATCCTCCATAACTAATAAAGGGAAGGGTAATACCTGTAATAGGTAGGAGGCCTATTGTCATTCCAATATTTTGTACTTGCTGAAAAACTAGACAACTAATAATTCCCACTAAAACATATTTATCTATATAAGATATTTTTTTGTCAATTAGTTTTACTAAATTAATGTCAAAGTATAAGATTAAACCTACTAATAAAATGCTACCAATAAATCCAAAATTTGATGCGAATACAGCAAAGATGAAATCAGTTCCTGATTCTGGAAAATATATCGGAGTTCGATTATATCCATGTCCAAAAAGACCTGCAGAACCAATAGCTGCCATAGCATTTTCTAATTGTAACCCTGATCCGTTTTGCCAATTAAAGATACGATCTAATCGATAAAATAAATTGGTTCCAAATAATTTAATAAATAAGTCACTATTGAAAAAGTAGATTCCCATAATACTACCTAAGCCAATTAATGCAATAACTCCACAGATAATAAACCAACGTAGTCTAATGCCTGATGTGAACATCATACAAAAATAAATGACTAAGTACATAATAACAGCTCCTGTATCTGGTTGTAGGAAGGTAAGAGCTGAGGGAACCAAAACAATCAACAGACTCTTAAAGATAAAAAGTGCTTCTTCTTTAATACTAGGATTATTAAACTTATTTCTAAAATTATTAATCATTACTGCGAGTACAAGCATCAAAATTACTTTCATAAATTCACTAGGTTGGAAACTACCAATACCAGGGATCGTAAACCAACATTTACTATTATTAATAGGTGTTCCAAAAAATAGTAATAATAAAAGTAACAGGCAGAATACTGAGTAAAGAACAAAAGAATGCCGATATAAATAATCATTCTTAAAATATAAGATCATACCAACTAAAATTGCTCCAACAAAATACCAAATACATTGTTTAAGTACTAAATTTCCCATACTACTAGAAATATAACTAGATGCACTGTTAATTGTAAAAATACTAACTACTGCAAAAATGATAATAGGAAGAAATATTCCCCAATCTAATTTTTTATATTCTTTTTTTATCATCAGTTTCTTTTCCTTTCTTTTGTCAAAAAAGTTTTAAATAAAAATTTGAACGCAATTCATTTTTCTTTTTTAATTAATCTCTACTTATATAATATTATAACAAATATTAGCAAGTTTTATGAATTTAAATCATAAAATATTTTGAGGTGGAATATGAAAAAATTGCCTAAAATATATAAGCAAGATATAAAAAAGAGAATAAATAATAATCACACAGTATATTATTCTAACACAAAAGAACAAAAATCAGAAATATTAACCATTGATGTAGATGAATTTTTAGAGGGACTTTTTAAAGAGGCAGGTTATATTTTTAATAAAGCATTAATTATTAAAACAAGGGATAAAACCTATGATACAGCAATTGTTAAAAAATCGGATCAGTATCTTTATACATTATCTGATGATAAAATTAAAATTAATGACATTGTATCGATCGAGAGAAAATAATTAGTAAAATAATTATTTTTTTCATCTAATCTATAATTTTATGTTAAAATAGAAATAGTTTCTGTTATAAAAACACCAAAAGAGGGTGAAAGGAATGATTAATTTAGAGAATATTCAATGTCTAGGTCATAGTTGCATTAAAATAGTGAATCATGAAAAAGTAATTTATATTGATCCTTATCTAATAGATAATAGATATCAAGATGCAGATATTATTTTTATTACACATGATCATTATGATCATTTTTCAGAAAGAGATATTTTAAAAGTAAAAAATGAAAAGACAGAGATAATTATTACAGAGGATTTATATTATAAGAGCATACAATTAGGTTTTACTGATGACAAGATAATTAAAGTTAAACCAAAAGGTCAATATCATGTTTTAGATATTAGTTTTTCTACTATACCATCTTATAATATAAGTAAAGAGTTTCATCCAAGGAATAATAATTGGGTTGGATACATAATAGAAATAGAGGGTATAAGATATTATATTGCAGGAGATACAGATATAGTTTTAGAAAACAAATTGGTAAAATGTGATGTTGCTTTTTTACCAATAGGTGGGAAGTTTACTATGAATTTTATAGAAGCAGCTAGACTTGCTAATATCATTAAGCCTAAAGTTGTTATTCCCATTCATTATGGAGTAATAGTAGGAACAAAAGAAGATGCTTTAGAGTTTCAAAAAAACATTAATCATGATATAGATTGTGTGATTCTATATTAATTAAATATTTTAACATGAGGAAAGGAGTTTATATGTTAGAATTAAGGAATATTAAGAAAAGTTATCAAACAGGGGATTTTATTCAACATGCCTTAAAAGATGTGAGTATCAAATTTAGAACAAATGAATTTGTGGCTATATTAGGACCTAGTGGAAGTGGAAAAACCACTCTTTTAAATATTATTGGTGGACTTGATCGTTATGATCAGGGGGATCTAATTATTAATCATAAAAGCACTAAAAAGTTTAAAGATCAAAATTGGGATTTTTATCGTAATAATTGTATTGGATTTATTTTTCAATCTTATAATTTAATTAGCCATATTAATGTTTTGGAAAATGTTGAAATGAGTACAATTTTAAGTGGCTATAGTAAAAAGAAAAGAAGAAAAAAAGCTTTAGAGGCTTTAGAAAAAGTTGGCTTAAAAGATCACATTCATAAAAAACCTAATCAACTATCAGGTGGGCAAATGCAAAGAGTAGCTATTGCAAGAAGTTTAGTTAATGATCCAGATATTATCTTGGCAGATGAACCAACTGGAGCACTTGATACAAAGACAAGTAAGCAAATTATGGATTTAATAAAAGAAATTGCTAAGGATAAATTAGTTATTATGGTCACTCATAACCCAGATCTTGCTAAAGAGTATGCTACAAGAACTATTGAATTTCAAGATGGAGAGATTTTAAAGGATTCTAATCCAATTAAGGAAACAGAAGAGAGTAAGGATAAATTTAAAATTAAGAAAACTTCAATGAGTTATCAAAGTGCTTTAAGTCTATCTTTTAATAACTTAAAAACAAAAAAAGGAAGAACATTTATTACAGCCTTTGCTTCATCTATTGGGATTATTGGAATTGCCTTAATTTTATCTTTATCAAATGGATTTAAAATTAAGATTGATGAATTTGAAAAATCTACTTTATCTCAAGCTCCTATCATTGTTGCCGAGCAGACGATGAGTACAGAACAGTTTCAAAATATAGAAGAGGATAAGCACGAAGAATACACCAAAAAGGAGGAAATTTATCCTTTAAAAAACTTCCAAAGCGAAGCTCATATTAATCAACTTAATAATGATTATGTTGAGTATGTAAAAAAGGCAGATTCTTCTTTAGTTGGTGGTATTAGTATGACAAGAAGTACGAATCTTAATTTATTAACAAAAATTGATGATAAAATCAAACCGATTAATTCTATTTCTCTATTTTTTTCTATCCCAAATTCTATTGATGGAAAAACTTCTATGATGATTGAAGAACATTTTGAAGCTATTTATGGGAAAATTACAAATAATAAAGAAGATCTTTATTTATTAGTAGACTCTAAAAATAGAATTAGTGAAGATACATTAAAAGCTTTAGGATATGATTCAGAAAAAGTTAATTTTAAAGATATTATAGGAAAAGAATTTAAGGTTGTTGAAAATAATGACTACTATCAAAAAGTTGGATCACGTTATATCATGAACAATGACTATGAACAGTTATATCATCAGAGTGGAAATTTGACTCTTAAAATTGCTGGTGTAATTCGTGGAAAAAAAGATAGTGATTTTGCTAAGTTAAGTGGTAGTGGCATTACTTATAATTCATCACTTTTGGATTATATTATTGATCATAATAAGGATTCTGAAATTGTAAAAGCTCAACAAGAGGTTGATTATCATATTTTAACTCAAGAGCACTTTGATTTAGATTCTGATGAGGGAAAAAAACAAAAAGAACAGATCTTAGCTTACTTAGGGGCTGATACAGCACCAGCTATGATTCAGATTTATCCAAAGGACTTTGATTCTAAAGAAAAATTATTAAAATATTTAGATCGATATAACAAAGGAAAGAATGAAAAAGAAAAGATTTTATATATTGATCAAGCAGAATTAATTACTTCTTTATCTGGAAATATTATGGATGCTATTACTCTTGTTTTGGTTGCCTTTTCTTCTATTGCTCTTATCGTTTCTAGTATTATGGTAGGAATTATTACCTATACTTCTGTTTTAGAAAGAACAAAGGAAATTGGGATTTTAAGGGCACTAGGGGCTAGAAAGAAAGATATTAGACGTGTATTTAATGCAGAAGTATTAATTATTGGATTTTCTAGTGGTGTACTAGGAATTCTAATTGCTAGAATTTTGATTTTCCCAATTAATAATGTCATTGAAAAATTATCTGATTTAGCAGGTGTTGCTAAATTAAATCCAGTTCATGCAGTAATTTTAATTCTAATTAGTGTAATATTAACATTAATTGGTGGAATGATTCCAGCAAGAATTGCTTCTAAGAAGGACCCAGTAATTGCACTTAGAACAGAATAAAAAACGAGGAGAGTAAAATGAATTTAAAAGATTTAGTAAGAAATGCAGATATAGCAATGAGAAAAGAGACGAAAAAGTATAATCCTGATATAGAATTCTTGCACGATATTGCCCTAGAGGGGGGGAAGAGGCTTGCTGAGAAGTATCATGCTAGTATGGATATCGTTGAAGTAGGGATTAGTTTAATGGATTTGAAACTATTAGAGGCACAGAGTTTAGGTATTGTTAAGGAACATGTTAGACTTAGTACTGAGGCGACTAAAAAGTTGCTAGAGGAATATGATCTTTCTGAGGAGGTAAAGGATAATATTCTTCATTGTGTGGAAGAACATCATGGTGTAGATCAATATTTTAGTATAGAATCAGAAATATGTGCTAATGCTGATTGTTACAAATTTCTTGATCCTAAGGGAGTATTTACATATTGCTCTATTCTTGCTCGTAGATTTCATGATCTTGACAAAGAGTGGCAACAATTAGAATATAAAATGGATGAAAAGTATCATACTCTTTCCTTAAAAGAAGCAAAAGAGAAACTAACTCCATATTATGAGCAAATTAAAAGTTTATTAGAAATCGCCAAAAAATAGGTTAAATAGTAAATCTTTAATTAAATTAAGGTAAATAAAAAAGTGATATGTTTAATTAAAACATACCATTTTTTTATTTAATTAGTTATTAACAAATGTCTATAAATACATCAGGATGACATTGTACTGCACTAACACAATTTAAATCTATGGTGAAAAATTGTGTAGTAGGAGTGTATGTTCCATCTGTATTTTGAATTAATACTCTACAAGTACAACAACAATCATCTAGTTTTTCAATTCTAAAGACTGTAGATGTATTTATTACTCCATTTAAAGTATATTGAATATTCCAAAGTTCTCCTGTTTGACAGTTATAAAAACTTATTGGTCTAGTATTGTAACACATACAATTTAGATTAGGACCTAAAAAAGGTTTATCGCAGCCACCACAAGATTTTTGATCCATATCTCTATTTTGAAGCATTAAAATTTCATTTAATAATTCAGATAAACAGCAATTTTGATCATTTCCTTTATGATTTTCACAACACATAATATCTTTTCCTCCTTAACAAATATTATCTAAAGCAAGATCATTTAAACAAGCAACTACACACATACATTTTAAATTAACAGTAATAAAATTATTTGTAGCAATATAGGTTTGTGTAGCATCATCAAATGCTAAAATTCTAAGTTTTGCACAACAGTCATTTACCTTTTCTACCCTGAAAACATTACTAGTATTGATAGACCCATTAGAAGGATAATTCGCTGTAAACAGCTCTCCATTTCTCGTATATAAAGTTATTGGTCTAGTATTATAGCATATGCAGTTTAAAGTAGGTCCTAGAAAAGGTTTATCACAACCATCTTCACATGAGTCACAAGAAGCATTTTTTTGAAGTATTTCAATAACCTTTAAAATTTTCGCAATACAACAACTATCGTTATTAACCATTATATCCACCTCTTAACTTTCTAGTATAGTCTATGAACAAACACCAAAATAGTGTAGGTATATTCCTAATAAATGATATGCAAAAGGATTGATTTGTTGACTATTTATCCTTTAATATCGATATTTTTATTATTTTTATCTTGAGTATTTTGAATTAATTCTTCTTGTCCTGCATTAGTGATGATAGTCTGTGCGACTAAATCTAACCAGTTTCCTAATGTGTTCTGTTCATCTATTGTTAAATCTTCAATTAAAATATTAGCAAGTATATAAGCCGATAAAGTATATGTTTTTGGAGAAATATTAGAAAATATACCTGCCATTTTATCACCTGTATTATTTTATGATGAAAAATAATGTTATTTACAACTTTTCGATAATAATATATAATAAATGTAATCTAAAGAGGTGATGAAAGTGCTAGAATATATTATTATAGCGGTGATTTTAATTGTTCTTATGTTTGCTATTTTAAAGGCGACAAAAAAAGATGTTAGTTTAGATTTGAATAAGTTAGTAGAATATTTGGGGGGAAAGGAAAATATCATAAAAACAGAAACAGAGTTCTCTAGATTTAAAGTAACATTAAAAGATGTTTCAAAAGCAAATAAAGAGGGGATTCAGAAATTGGGAGCTAAAGGGATTGTTGAAATTGATAATCAATTAAAAATTATATTAGGACCTGAATCAAAACAGTTAAAGAAATATATAGATGAGTTAAAATAAAGACTCGTCTTTTTATCAAAATAAAGGAGAATATCAGATGAGTCAAGAAAACACAATAGATTCAAAACAACTAGATGATTTATTATTAAAATATCATGGTGCACTTAGAACATTAGAGACCCATTTAGATATTTTAATTAAAGATTTTGAGTTAAAATATCACTATATGCCAGTTGAACATATGAAATCTAGAATTAAAAATATTGATTCCGCTATTAATAAGTTAAATAGAAGAAATTACAAAATCACAATAGAAAATATTATCAATCATGTTCATGATATGATTGGAATTAGAATTGTTTGTTCTTTTTTAAATGATGTTGAAAAAATTGTTAATTTAATTAAAAATAGTCGGTTTATCACTATTCATGAAGAAAAGGACTATATACATAATCCTAAAAAAACGGGATATTCTAGTTATCACTTGTTAGTAAACGTTCCTGTTTATTTAGAAGATGGAATGGAACAAATAGAAGCAGAAATTCAAATTAGAACTATGGCAATGGATTTTTGGGCAAGCTTAGATCATAAGATACAATATAAGTTTGAAGAGAAAATACCTAATGATATAATGATAGAAATGCAACATTGTGCACTAGATATTAATAATTTAGATCAAAAGATGATGAAATTAAATCATTCTGTGCAATGTTTTTTAGAGGGGAAAGAGAAGTTGGATAAAGATGAAAATAATAATTGTAAGTGATATCCATGGTTCTGTTTTCTATTTAGAACAGATTATTAAAATTGTTGAAGAAAGAGAGATTGAGAAAATAGTTTTACTAGGAGATTATTTTAGTTATTCTGGAGAAAGAAATGAAAAATTGTTGTCTTTGCTGAATTCTTTAGAAGATAAAATTATTGCTATTTGTGGAAATAGTGATTATGGGAGTTTAGCTAAGTTATTAAATTTTGAACTTCATTTATATTATTTATTGGAGATAGAACACTTACATTTATTTTTAACTCATGGTCATAAAAATTATAGCCAGTTTATGGATGAAAATATGATTTTAATTAGTGGGCATACACATACTTATGCGTTGGATAGGAATTATATTAATCCAGGAAGTATTACCTATCCTAGAGGAAGTGAAGAGCATACTTATATTATTTATGAAAATTCTAAATTTAGTTTATATGACATAGTTGAAAAAAGAAAAATAAAAGAATTAGTGATAGAAAGAAAGTGAAGTTTATGATTTATTTAGATTATAGTGCGACAACACCTGTAAATCGGGAAGTTTTAGATACCTTTATTCAGGTAACAGAACGATACTTTGGAAATCCTAATTCTTTACATAAATTAGGTTTAGAAGCTAAGAGATTAATTGATGCTTCTACAAGGCAAATTGCTGGTATATTAGGAGTAAAGGAAAAAGAGATAATTTATACTAGTGGCGCAACAGAAGCAAATAATATGGCTTTACTGGGAGTAGCTTTAAAATATAAAAATAGAGGAAATCATATTATTACTACAGATGTTGAACATTCATCAATTAGTGAAGTTTTAAAATATTTAGAAAGTGAGGGTTTTAAGGTTAGTTATGTAAAACTGAATCAAGATGGACAAATTGATTTAGAAGATTTAGAAAGGTTATTAACTGATGATACGATATTAGTTAGTTTTTGTAGTATAAATAGTGAAACAGGTATAAGACAAAATTTAAAAAAAATAGGCAAGATTTTAAGCAAATACCCAAAAGTTATTTTTCACTCTGATATTACACAAAGTTTAGGAAAAGAAAAATTGGATTTATCTTTGGTTGATTTAGCTAGTTTTTCTGCCCAAAAGTTTTATGGTTTAAAGGGGATAGGTGGTTTAGTTAAGAAAGAAAATATTGAAATAACTCCATTAATAAGAGGAGGAAAATCTACTACAATTTATCGAAGTGGAACACCTTCTCCTGCCTTAATTGCATCAACTGCTAAAGCACTAAGACTTGTATACACTGATTTTGATTACAAATATAAAAAAGTAGAGCAGTTAAATGAGTATTTAATAGAGGAATTAAGAAAGGTAGAAGATATTGAGATAAATAGTAATTCATATTCTATTCCCCATATCATTAATATTAGTATTTTAAATATTAAGCCAGAAACAATTCTTCATGCTTTAGAGGAAGAAAACATTTATATTTCCACCAAAACTGCTTGTAGTAAGATAGAATTTGAGTCATCTGCTGTTTATTGTTTAACAAAAAGTCATGAACGTGCGAGCCATTCTCTTAGAATAAGTTTATCTAGTTTAACTGAAAGATATGAATTAGAACAATTTATAAAAATTCTAAAGAAAAAAATCGCTCAGTTAAAAGAGCTAAATTAGGGGGTTATTTTAAATATTAAAATATTTTGTAATGATAGACTCTTAATTTTTACTAATAGTAGATAATAAAAAAATTGAATTTATAAGTTTAATGTGTAGTTGTCAATGATGTGAGACAAAAATAAGTCGAAAAAAATATTAATTG
>CANRVH010000033.1 GCA_947643225.1 uncultured Clostridia bacterium | reverse complement strand
AATATGTGGCATTTATAACTATGAATTAAACTAGTTATCGAACAGGTCTAATAAATAACAAAAGTGTTTCTAGGTATACAAAAGCTTATCATAAGGGAATTTCTTTAATTGATAATCTTCTTTTCATATTAATAAAAAAACTATTTTAAAATTAGATATAAAGGATTTTTTTGATAGTATTTGCTTTTTATTAACTTATTTATGTACTTGTAATGAAAAATTGCCACAGTAAGTTTGTACTTCACCTTATATATCTAACTTGGTTATAAAAGATTTCGATGAAGCAATTGGTGATTATTGTTATAATAATTATATATCGTATACAAGATATTGTGATGATATGACTTTTTCTGGATATTTTGATTCTTCTTTAATTATCAAGAAAGCTAGAAAGATGTTATATAAATTAGGATTAGAGCTTAATGATGAAAAAATTTGTGTTATTGATCATAATTATAAGCAAGTTGTTACAGGAATTGTTGTTAATCAAAAATTAAATATTGATATTCATTATCGTAAAAGGATAAGGTAGGAAATGTATTATATTATAAAATATGGAATAGATTCACATTTTGAGAACGTTAAGGGATTTACTTCAAAAAAGGATTATTTGTTTAATTTGTTTGGTAGAATTTTATATGTCTATCAGATAAATAAAAGTGAGGACTTTTTTGATTATCAACAGTATTTAAGAAAACAATTTGATTTTTTGTAGTATTTATGTTAGACTATTACTAGTTTTGGAGGCATAGTATGAAAACATTTTTATTGATTGTATCTATTTTATTAATTATTCTTGTTTTATTACAAAGTGGTAGGGCAGAAGGACCAACTTCTATTATTTCAGGAGGTAGTTCTGACTTATTTAGTAAACGTAAGGAAAGAGGTAGTGAGTTAATTATTAGTAGAATTACTTTGTTTCTTGGCTTAATTTTCTTTCTCGTTTGTTTAATTGCCTCATTTTAGACTAGAAATAGTCTTTTTCTTTTTTTTTTACCTTATATTTGGTATACTATATAATAGAAGGTGAATAGAATATGAAAGATAACATTATTAGTATTTTAAAAAGAAGTGATAAGGCTCTTACGATATATGAATTAGAAGATGAGCTTAATTTAGTAGAAGTAGAAGAAATTAAACAATTGCAAGATGTTTTAAGTGAATTAGAAAAAAAAGCTGTTATTTATCATTCTAATAAGGACCGTTATATGATGCTTGAAGATAGTCATTTAAAAAGAGGTATTATGCGTGCTAATAAAAAAGGATTTGGTTTTGTTGATATAGACTATGATGATAGAGATGTTTATATTAATCAAGATAATATGAATGGTTCTATTCATGATGATATTGTTTTAGTTGAAATTACTAGTAAGAAAAGTATGCCTCGACTTGAGGGGCGCGTAGTTAGAATTTTAAAAAGGGAAAAAGAAAGTTTTGTAGGTGAAATTAATTTTAAGAAAAATATTGGGTATGTTACTTTGGATGAGGCAAAAATTAAACTTCAAATAGAGGTTTCTAGAAAGATGGCTATGAATGCAGTTGATGGTCATAAGGTAGTTGTTCGTTTAGTTAAAAAGTTAGATAATCATGGAAGGTATTCTGGGGAAGTTGTTGAAATTATTGGTCATAAAAATGATCCTGGTGTTGATATTTTGTCTATTGTAAAAAAGTATAATATTTCTACTTTTTTTCCTGATGATGTAAAAGAAGAAGTGAAGAGTATACCTGATTGTGTTAATCAAAGTGAATTTGTAGGTAGGCATGATTTAAGAAATGAAATGATTTTTACGATTGATGGTGATGATACAAAAGATATTGATGATGCTATATCTATTAAGATGTTAAGTAATGGTCATTATCAATTAGGTGTTCATATTGCTGATGTTAGTTATTATGTTAAGGAGGGATCTCCTCTTGACGATGAAGCCATGGAAAGGGGAACTTCTGTTTACTTGGTAGATCGTGTTATTCCGATGCTTCCTCATGAATTATCTAATGGAATTTGTTCTTTAAATCCAGAAGTTGATCGTCTTGCCATTAGTTGTGTAATGGAGTTTGATCAAAAAGGTCGCCAAGTTGATTATGAAATTTTTGAGAGTGTGATTCGTTCTCGTAAGCAGATGACTTATAAGAATGTTAATTCTATTTTAGAGAAAAATATGATACCTGATGGTTATGAGGAATATGTTGATTCTTTAAAGTTAATGGCTGAACTTGCTAAAATACTTCGTAGAATGAAAGAAGAGCGAGGTTATATTGATTTTGAAGTGGATGAGGCTAAGATTTTAGTTGATGAAAATGGAGTGCCAACAGATGTTATTTTGAGAAATAGAGGTACAGGAGAGAATTTAATTGAAGATTTTATGATTGCTGCTAATGAATGTGTAGCGACGCATATTTATTTTATGAATTTGCCTTTTATTTATCGTATTCACGAAATACCTAAAGAAGAGAAAATAAGGAGTTTTTTAAACTATATTCAGATGCTTGGATATCAAGTTACGGGTAATTTAAAAGAGAATAATCCTAAGACTATTCAAAAAATTATTAGAATGCTTGATGATAAGCCAGAGTTTAAGGTTCTTTCTTCTTTGTTACTTAGAAGTATGCAAAAAGCTGTTTATCGTCCTGAAAATTTGGGACATTTCGGACTTGCTAGTAAGTGTTATACTCACTTTACTTCTCCTATTAGAAGATATCCTGATACTACAGTTCATCGACTTCTTAGAACTTATTTATTTAAGCATAGGCTTGATGATGCTACAATGAAACATTGGGAGGAAAAGTTGGTTTATGTTAGTGAACATTCCTCAGAAAGAGAAAGAGCTAGTGTTGACTGTGAAAGAGAAGTTGAGGATATGAAAATGGCTGAATATATGGAAAAACATATTGGAGAAGAATTTGAAGGAATGATTTCTTCTGTATTAAGTTTTGGAATGTTTGTTGAACTTGATAATTTAATCGAGGGGCTTGTTCCAATTAGAGATATGAATGATTTCTTTGTTTATGATGAGGAGCGAATGACTTTAACTGGTGAAAGAAGTCATGTTAAGTATACAATAGGAGAAAGAGTTTTAATTAAGGTTGTACGTGCTTCTAAAATAGAGAAAATTATTGATTTTGAAATTATTAGGAAATTGTAATAAGAATAAGAATTCTGCAATTATTGTGGATTATTGCATAGGAATTAGGTGATTAAAGTGGAAATTTTAAATAGACAAGCTAGACATAATTATTTTATTGAAGATACTTATGAATGCGGAATTGTTTTGAGAGGAACAGAGGTTAAATCTATTCGAGCAGGCAAATGTCATTTAAAGGATAGTTATGGAATTGTTAGAAATGGAGAAATTTTTCTTTTAAATATGTTTATATCTCCTTATAAGGAAGGGAATATATTTAATGAAAAGGAAACAAGAACTAGAAAGCTTTTACTTCATAAAAGTGAGATTAGAAAACTTAATGATGAAGTTAAATTAAAAGGACTTTCGTTGATTCCTTTAAAGTTATATTTTGTTAAAGATAAGGTTAAAATTGAGTTAGGTGTTTGCCGAGGGAGGAAGAATTATGATAAAAGGGATGCAATTAAACAAAGAGATTTGCAAAGAGAGGCACAAAAAGAGAATAAGTATAGGTATTAAATTTATTGTTGTTTTGTTTTTCATTTTTATTTCCTGTGGATGTGGAAAAAAAAGTTTATCACCTGTAGAATTTACTCGTAAGATGGAAGAAAAAAAATATGTTGTAACTGATTTAAGTAATAAAAAAAATAAAATTATTTTAGCAGTGGGGAGTCATTATCAAGTTTATTACTATCAGTATGATAGTGAAGATCTTATAAAAAAGGCATTAGAAACTGAGTTTATTCTTTTAAAAGATGGGAATAATAATATTAAGGAGACTATTACAGATAAGCAAGAAAAATATGAGGTAGAAAACAATGATATTTATATTGTATATTCTAAAATTGGTAATACATATGTTTATATTGGGGCTCCTAAAAGATATAAAAATGAGGTTATTGATCTTTTAAAATACATTGGATATTAGTCTTTTCATTATTTTATATTTATGTTATAATCTAATGCATGGGGATGTAATGGTATCGACGGGAATATTGAAGTATAAATTGCAGGTCGAATGTCTACGTTACAGACACAAAAAAATAAATGCAAATAAAATAAAAAATGCATTTGCAAATATGTTTGGTGGAAACCAAGCAGTTGCCTTTGCCTAATATAAGGAAATGCAATTCTTTACTATTTTTACTTGTGAAATAGTTTAGGGTTTAATTTTAACAAGTTATATTTTAACATTTGTCTAGGTGTTAGAAAGAATTTTTTAGACTGGTATATTAATTTTGTCGTTAACTACTTTTTTAGTATATGAGATTAATTAGTTAACTAAACTTGTAGATATTTATATGAATTTATTTTCGGACAGGAGTTCAATTCTCCTCATCTCCACCATGTGGTTATAAAACAAACTTTCAGTTTGCTTTTGAATATATTGGGAAAGCTCAACGCTTTTCTTTTTATTTGTTAAGAAAACTATCACAGCTTTATCATCATAAAGTAATACTTTATCTACAAACATATTAATAATCATCTTTTGATATTGTAAATCATTTATATTACTATTTTTCATTTCTTCTAAAAGGAATTTTACCTTATCTAATAATAGATTATCATAAGGAGCTTCTATTGTTAAAATTTCAGTTTCTAAACGATTAATAACAATCTTAATATCATTCATTTTATTATAAATATCTTTTCTTATATCTTCATCAGTACAAGTAGAAAGAGCATTTAATAGGTTATCTTTCTTGTTATTTTCTGATATTAACTTGTTTTTTAACTCTTTAATTCCTTTATATTCTTTTTCTTTTCTAGCTATTTTTTCAACTTCATTCATAATAGTATCAATATTCTTAGGATTTTTTAGAAATGTTTGGGTTTCTTCTACAACTAATTTCTCGATTATTTCTTTGTATACAGGTTGTTTTTTACAATCGTGTAGTTTTCTACCTTTACAACCATAATAGTTGTACTTTCCTTTTTTAGAGGAATAACCTGTCATCATTTCATTGCAATACCCACAAAACATTTTTTGAGTTAGTAGATATTCTTTAAATGCTTTTCTTCTACCAGGTGCTTCTTTATTCTTTGAAATGATTTCTTGTACTTTATAGAATAAATCATCAGATATTATTCTAGGTATTCTTATAGGCATTTCATTTCCTTTAAAGGTATAGATACCAATATATTTTTTATTTTTTAACATTCTCTCTATTGTACTATCTCTAAATTTTTTACCTTTAGAAGTTTTATAACCTTTTTCATTAAAATATTTTACTATTGAAGCTTTTGAATATCCATTAGCATATCTTTTAAACATTTCTTCTACAATAGGAGCTGTTTCTTCATCTTTTTTAAATTGTTTTGTTTCTTTATCAACTATAAATCCTAAAGGAACATTATTACCAATAGTTAATGATTTAGAGGCATTATTAGCCAAACCATTTGCAATTCTTTCAGCATAATCATTAGAATAGAATTCGGCAACTAATTGATAGATACCTTTCATGAATATTCCACTTGCATTAGTAGTCAATTCTTCACAAGTAGATAATACTATAACACCATTCTTTTCAAGTTCTGCTTGTGCATTTATGCTTACTTGCATAGAACGAGCAAATCTATCTAATTTAAATACGATAACATATTTAAAATTACCAGTTTTACTATCTTCTAACATTTTTTTAAAACTTGGTCGATTTCCATTTCTACCACTTTGAGCTTCATCTATATACTCTCCAATTATATTTAATTTTTTTCTTTTAGCATACTCTAAACACTTTTTTCTTTGAACTTCTATTGTTTGAGGGTCTTGACTTATGGAGCTAAATCTACCATAAAATACAGCATTATTCATATTAAAACAATTCCTTTCTATTATTTAAAGTAAGTTAGATATGTAATTTAAAACATATCTAACTTATTATTTTTACCATTTCTTTCTTTTTTTCTTTTTGTTTTTTCTTGCAATGTAATATGATTTAGTTAATGGTATATCATCTTCTACAAGTTCAAATGTTATTTTAAAAAGGTCATACCTTAAAACATTTTTAACTCTTTTTGAATAAGGAATAACAATTTGATTGTTATTTCCTAGTTGAAGTTTAATTTTTTTTAATTCAACCATACTTGGTCGTGGTATAGGTTTTCCCATTTGTAAATATTCATCTTTCCAATTTAAATATCTCATAATAATTCATCTCTCCTTTTTTTAATTTTTATTTGATATTTTTTACCATTGTATAAAACGTATTAGGTTTTAAATTTAATTCTTTTTGTGCTTGTACAGCTGTAATTTCTTTATTCTTCCATTTTTTTACTACTTCATCAAAATTTTCTGGTTTTTCTATTTTAGGTCTTCCAAATTTAGTTCCTTTCAATTTTGCTGTAGCAATTCCTTCAGATTGTCGTTGCTTAATAAAACTTCTTTCTTGTTCTGCAACATAGGATAATATTTGAAGTACAATATCACTAATAAATGTTCCAAGTAATCCATTATCTTTGTTTCTTGTATCTAGTAGTGGCATATCAATTACAACTATATTTGCTTTAATGTTTTTAGTAATATCACTCCATTCTTGAAGAATTTGGGTGTAATTCCTCCCTAAACGATCTATGGACTTAATTACTAGAAGGTCATCTTGTCTTAGTGCCTTTTTTAAAAGCATATATTGTTCTCGGTTGAAATCTTTACCTGATTGTTTATCTATAAAGATATCTCTTTCATCAATGTTGAATGGCTTTATAGCTTCTAATTGTCTATCAATATTTTGCTCCTTGCTACTGGTCCTCAAATATGAAAAAGTTTTATTTTCCATTTGTTTTATCACTTTCCTTTCATTTTTAAATATTATAAGTGGCTTCTCTTTAAAAATCCCGCTCCCACTTTCCAAATATTTAAAAATTTTGATTGTTAGGTTTTTAAATAAAATTTAGATATGGTTTTAGATATTGATTATCGTATAACTTTTTAAAGAATAGGTTTTAATTTGATTTAAGGAAGTATTTATTGTGTAGTTATATTAATAGAAGAAAAAGAAAATTTTTAATTCTTATTTTAATTTTTTTAGAAGTCAAATAAATTTTTCTTTTTTTCTTCAAATTAATACTTTGGTTATTATTTATAAGGTTTTTGTTACTTTTTTCTTCTTTGTTTTTTTCTTCTAGAAATTTAATTCTTCTTCATCATCAATTTCCTCAACATTAATTTGTGGAGTTTCTAAATCAGAAAAAGAGTAATTTCCATATTCTAATATGTTCGAATATTCTTTTTGAATTCTTTCAGTAAGTGTAATATCTCTATAGTACTCATTCCCATGATTAGCCATAATCACATCATATTTACCTAGATTTTGTAGTATAGTTTTAACTTCACTTGTAGTAGAAAAGTGTTCTCCTCTAAAATTATCTTTGTACCATGCTTTATATACTTTATAGATTTTACCTTTAGTACACTTATCTTTGATTTTCTCTTTCGAATCCCTTGGGGTACAACATTCATTTAAGAATGTTCTAAAGCTGTTGTTATCATCTTTATATTTTTCATTTAACTTGTTACAACTTTCAGGAATATTATATTTATAACCATTTTTTATAACTTCTAAGAGTTCGTTAATTGCAAGAGATACTATATAATCTTTTTCTTCAAGTAAATGCTCTACTAAATGTTTATCTTGTTTATCATCGGGAATAACATTAGGACATTCAACAACAACTATTCGATTATAAACCCAGTCTCCTTGGTCCCCACCGAATTTAGGTAGTTGATTAGTACAAAACCATAGAACACCATTGAAAATAAAATTTATTCCATTTTCCCCTTTATATTCACCATGAATAGGATCTGAACCTGTTGCTTGTTTAAAAGTTTCTAATTCTACAATTTTCAAATAACTCATATCATTAGAACCAACTAATCTCTTATTTAAAAGATTAATTCTTCCAAAATGACTTTCCATTTTTCTTAAATCAATACTAGAATAATTTTCTTCTCCTATTAATTTTGTTAAAAAATTTTTTAATTGTGATTTACCTGTATTACCTTTACCTGTCATTAGTAAAGATTTTTTCATTCTATAACCTTTTACATTACTTATAACTACTCCCATAAATTGTAGAAGTAATTTTCTTATTTCTTCATCTTGATTAGTTAATGTACTCATAAAACTATCAAAGTAGTTAGTAGTAGGTGGTAGAACGTTAGATTTATAATTACAAGGAATTCTAATTGTTGATAGATACTTAGGAGAATGTGGTTTTAATTCTCCAGTATCTAAACATAGAATACCATTATTGAAGTTGATGATATTTTCGTTATCATTTAATTTTTTCATTTCAACAAATTTTAAATCAAGACATAACAATTTAAACGTTTCATTTACATATTTACTATTTTGAAGTAATAGAGGAATAAATTGTTTGATTATACCTTTAAATTCGTTATCATCAACTAATTTATAATATCCATTCAAGTACAAGTATCGTAAAGTACTTTCTTTTGCTTTATTTTTTACAAATATGTAATGTAAGTTGTTTTTAATAAATTCATAAAGAATAGGACAACTAATGCTTTTTTTTCCTTTATCTTTTTCCAATACCCAGTTATAGTTACTTTCATTTACAAAGTTACCGTTTAATCCTATTTCAACAAGTTGTTTCTGTACAATAGATAGAGTGGTTTTATCTACTTTTATATCTTCTGATTCTTCTTCATCAGTAGTTAAAGTTTCTTTATCAACTTTAGTTTCATTTTCTCTTATCTCTTCATTTTCCATTTTACTTTATACCTTTCTTTTTTAAGAATTCAAGAAATTTATCTTGATTTTCCTTTATATAGTTATTTAAGTTTTGATATATAAATTCAGCAATTTTTTGGGCTTCTTTATTGGTTATTATAATTTCTTCCATTTTTTCACTTAATATAGTAGATAGAGATTGCAACTATAATTTTATAATTGCAACCAATACCAACTAACCTATAATCTACTTAGCTTTAAAAACCAAGTATCTTTTAAAGTAGCCCTTTGTGTATTGCTGAATGGTTGCTTTTCTTCCAATTAGAGTTTCACAAGCAGAGATTATAGAGGTAATACTTCTTAAATCTTCTCTTGTAAGTGTTAAACCAAGATTTTGAGCAACTTGGATTAACCTCTTATAAGTGGTTTTTAGATATTCCTTGTTGTTTTGGAATATTAGAAAACTATCTATAACCTCTTTATAATTGTTAGTATCGATTTCAATCTTATATTTAAAATCGATTTGAGGTATGTTTGAAGAACTACTATAACTTCTTTCTATTCCTATTAAAGTACATTGATAATCTACATTATCTTTTAATTCGGTTTTGAGAATATCATCATAAACCTCATCACAATCTAATATGTCATCACATCCGTAGACATAGTTGTTTGGATTATTGATATCAATGTCATTCATGTTGTCATCAAATTCATCGTTGCTTTTAAATTCGTTTATGCTTATCATAAACATTTCCTCACTTTCTTTTGTTTTTTGCCTTTTCCGGAATGGCTGAATTCATTAAAACATAAAAAAAGATTTGAGAATAAAATTCTCAAACTATATTTAATGGGGACAATTTCTTCTTTTTCCCCTATTTTAAAAGGAAAATTAGAAAATTTTTAAAAATTTATGATATAATTAATTAGAGTTGATTTGTATGAAAAAAGTAAGACTTATAGGTAACATATATACTGATAATTTACCTGCATTTGAAGAGTATACTATTATAAATAATGAAGAAGAAGTTTTGAAATTTCTTAACAAAGTATCAAATAATAAAGGTATACTTCCAATTGATACACTTTACATTAAAGGTATTAATAGAATTGATAATAATAACTGTATAGGAGCTAATAAATTTTTTTATGACTATTTAGAACTAGGAAAGCAATTATTTGAACTCTCTTTATTAAATAATAAAATGAGTTTTAAAATACATAATTCTTTTGATAATAATTTAGAACTTAATAATTATTACTTAGAAAGAATAATAAGAGAAAATGATTTTGATATTCCTGGCTTATATGAAGAAGAAAAAAAACTTTTAGATGAAATTCAAAGCTGCATTGAAACTTTTGAGGAATTAAAGAAAAGATTTTCTCGTCGTGCAAAAGAAATTGATGAATTAATTAATATGTCTAAAGAAGTTATAACTACTTTATTAATTTTATGTAGCAAAGCCATTTCTAAAAATGAATTCGTTAAATTATTTAATTTATCTAAAGAAGCAAAAAGAAAAATATCTTCAAATAGTGAATTTCATTGTCCTATTTTTAAAGAGTTATATACATTATTAGATATATTAAATTCAACTATAGGTTTATTAAGTGAAACAAGTGAGAAAAAAAGTTTATACATTTTGATTTTTGAAGAAGAAAAAGAAGATTTTTTTAGTATTCCAAAAATATTAAATATGTGTAGAGATGATTTAAAAGATTTATTAAAAGTAGTAGATGATAAAAAAAATGAATTAAAATTTGATTTAAAGAAAGAAATATCATTGAGTAAAATTAAAAAATTAGATGATATTAGTAATATTAATATTATCAATAAATATGAGGAACCAATATTAATGATAAAATATTCTTATAATCAATTAGAAGATTTAAAAAGAATATTAATATTATGGTTAAAAAAATATGGTTTTCCTTATTATAATCCAACTTTATCTTCAAATACTAACGAAGAATTAATACCATGTAATATTTTAATTACAAGTAGTGTTTTTAATTATATGTATTATTCTTTATATACTGAATGGGAAACTACTGATAAAAAAATTTTAGATATTTTTGGTTTTGATACTACAAAACCTTTTAGAGAAAATCGTAATAGTATTATTAATATAAAAAATGATTTAGATTATTTTAATAATCAAGTAAGCTCTAAAATACAAGGTTTTTACTGTAGCTACTATGAAGAAGATAGTTTTAAAGGAAGTGATAATTATTTTAACTATTCAACTGATGATGGAGATTTAAAGGAAACCATTTTTAACAATCTTTGTATTGCTATGAATAAAATAGTAAAAGAAAAAACAAAAAAATTTATTGCTAATAAAAAACTTAAAAATTGTTCTATTTGTGGAAAATCATTTGAACCTGGAAAATATAGGGTATTTTGTTCTGATGAGTGTAAAAGAAAAAAAGAAGCTTTAAAAAAACGAAAACAACGACAACAAAAAAAGAAAAAGATTGAATAATTTTTTCTTTTTCTTCTTTAATCTTTGTATTGATTGTATGTTATTCTCTCAACAACTTGAAACTTAGAACTTTAATTCATTTTTTGGATAAACAACTTCTTTTAATTCATTAATTAATTTTAAAATAATATCTTCAAACTCTTTTATAATAACCATATTTCCCATTTAAAGCCTCTAACGTATTTAAAAAAATGAATTCTCCCTCATTAAGCTCATATTTTATAATATTGCTATCAAGATTGATAATCCTTAATAGTTCTTTTTTATATTCTTCATAACCTAGAGGAGACCTACTAAGCATTTGACTATCACTTAAATCATGAATACGATTAATAAATTTGATTACCTTTTGTACTTCTTCTGTATTCTTTACCATAAAAAATCACTTCCTTATATATAAAATAAGAATACTTTGTATAAAAAAAACGAGCCGTAAAGAAAAATAGGTTTTGAAACCTATTTACCATCTTCCTGTTCTAATAAATTCTCCATATATTTTTCGTACTTTAACTTCAAGTCATCATCATAAATTGTAAAATTATTCTTTTCTCTAAATGACTTTAAAGCTTTTGAGTAGAGAGTTTGATCTTCGTTTAATCGCTCTCTTACCATGTCTTCTAGAACCTTATCTTTTACTTCCTCATACTTCGTATCACTGTAATCATTTTCTTCACTATAAAAGGGATGGTTTCGATCAAAATAATCTTTAAGTTCATCTTCATTTATAATTTTCTTTACATAATTTTCAGTTATTAAACGATAATATTCATTTAATATCCATGCATCTTTTAGTTCATCTAAATTATCATATCCGTAGATACTCAAGTATTCTAAAAACTTTTTCTCTTTATCTACATCGCCATCAAGAGTTTCCTTATATTGTTTTTCTATATTTTTAACATAATTTTCTGCCTCTTCTTCAAACTCTTTAACTTTATTAGAATACAAAAATTCAATGGCTTTTTTATCCGATAAATATATTAAAGCTTCAATATCTTTTCGTCTAGTATTATTTGTTATCTCTTGCAATTCTATGCGATTAATATTTATATTTAAACTTTTATAACTACCCACAATTTTATTATCACTTTTAACTAAAAGAAATACCATTATTCCAATTAATATAATTAATACTATAATAGCACCAATAAATATCAAATTATTTTTTCTCTTACTTGTATTATCTAATGGACAACCACAATTACTACAAACAGGTTGTACACTTTTACCACATTCACTACATACTATTAAATTCATATAAAATACCTCAACTTAATTACTTTTAAAATAAACAGCACTATTCACATAATCGTATTTACCATTAGTAATAGTGAATTTTTTATAGGTATCATCTTCAAATTTTATTTTCATTTCTTGATTTTCAGTTTGAAATACATAATTATATTGTGGGGTGTTTAATCCTGGTGTATTTACTGTTGTACTAAATGTTCCTTTATAATTAATTACAAAATCTAAATCACTTATTTTTTCATAGGTACAATCGCCATCAGTGTAATTAACAAATAAATAAAGACCACCTGTTGGAACTGTTTTAGCAAATTCTTTAAAACTAATTTCACAATAATTATTTCTATATAAGTTTAAATAAGCAGTTCTATTATCAGCTTTGAGTAAACTATAATCTTTAAAGTATGGTTCTGTTGTAATTTTTAAATCGATTTTTTTATCTCCTTTTAAAACAATTTCTTCCTTATTATCATCAATTAATTTTAATTCTTTAAGTTTTGGGTCAAAGGTCAAATCATATTCAAATTTAGAATCTTTTAAATGTCTGCCACTAACAGAAGTAGAGATTTTTAAACTATTTTTTTCTTTGTCTAGAGAGACAAAACAATTTTCCTCTTCAACTTGAGGAGTTTTATCAATATAATCGCTATATAACATGCAATTTCCTGAACTATAATAATCACTCGAATTAACATCTTTAAAATTAAAATTAATTTGTACTTTATTTTTATCATTACTAATCCAAGTATACCGTGATAATATTTCTTCAACATTTACTTTTTCTATTTTATCCGTTTTATTAAATAAAATAACAATTACAATAGCTACAACAAATACTACTAACGAAACACCGCACAAAACTATTTTTTTATTAATAAACCATTTACAATTTATTTTTTTATTAAAACTCTCGCTATTTTTTAATTTTACTGCATTTTCAAACTTCTTGGTTGTATTTCCACAATGAACACATTTACTCGATTTATCACTTATTTCTTTCCCGCATTTAGAACATTTTATTAAAGCCATATAAAATTTAACCTCCTCTTTTTTTCAATTATTTAAATATTTTCTATTGCCTATACCATATATACCTAAACACATATATTTGATCATACAAATAATTTTCTTTACTAATAGTAAAATCATCACAATTAAGACCATATTCATTACAAACAGTAATTTTACCAACCCCTGACCCATTAGAATTTATTGTAAACTCGCACTTATTCTTTAACACTTTTCCATTAAAAGTTACTTTGCAACTATTTGTTCCTATTTCTAAAGCATACCCATCCGTTGTTTTCCAAGTTGTATTCATATACGCAGTTGGTCCTTTTTTCTCTTTTTCGTCCTCATAAGAACAACCTGCCACCCCTACAATCATAAAGATACACAACAACATAATTAAAGTTTTTTTCATTTTCACACCTCTTTCTTTATAATTATATCATATTTTTTTGATTTTGTACTACAATTTGTGTAACTTACAAAAAGTAATACATAATTTTATAATTTAGTTATAGAAGTGATACTAATATTAGGAGGTGCAACAATGGAAAAATTTACTTT
>CANRVH010000032.1 GCA_947643225.1 uncultured Clostridia bacterium | reverse complement strand
TCCAGTAAGTCATCTGTATGGTTGCCATCACGATACTTTAGTATTTGCATTTTTGTTTTATTTGCTTTCTTATCATCATCTGAAGTATAAATTGATAATACATATGATGAAGAACGTTCTATCTCGTTTCCTTCTGCAATATTTGTTAGAGAATATTTACCTTTATTTTTAGTAGCTTCTTTAAAACCTTCTCGTGAACTCTGGGCTGCACATAATATAGCAATTTGTCTACCTGTGCCTAAAAAATCTATGGCATTCTTACGGAAGTAACTCATCCAATGATTTACAGCTGCATAATCATTCATCTTACGTTCTTCACTAAATTTTAATAAATTTATATGGTCTACAATTAGTAAGTCAACACCGTGTCCTGTTCTTTTAATAAACTCATTTTCTGCATTAGATAATAATTTGGTGCATTCACTTTGAGTATTAGTTGTTAAATCTGTTTCATCAAATATAATTAAATGATTCTTTCTTCTTTGTGTAAAATTTGGTTGTAATTCTTCAAATAAATATTTCTTATCATTATCACCTAAGTTACAACATTTAATATCACTGTGTGATAGTGGGGAACCATCATCATATGAATATCTTGATAGAAAGTTGATATACATTTCTCGTTTATCAATCTCTAATGACATATAAACAACATTAGTGTTTAATCCTAATAATTTATATGCTACATTAGTACAAAACATGGTTTTAAAACTTCCTGTGTAAGCAAATACTGAACATATTTTCCCTTTAGCAATAGTAAATTGTTTGTCATCTAATGGTTTTATACCTGTGAATAATGTTACTTCATTTTCTTTAGACTCAATATATTCCTTTAAATCATTATATGGATCTTGTAACTTTTCATCATAAGGTTTATATGTTTCTTCAATATTACTTAGTGAGTCAATAACACTATTTATTCCTTTGATTTTACCTTTTCTAATTTCTTCTAATAAATAATTAAACTTATGTTCTTTCATTTTTATATAATTAGCATCAACCCAAGTCTTAATAGTTTCTTCATCCCAAAGATATCTATCTACGATTTCTTTGTAATATGGTACTTGTATTTGACTTAAAAGGAACTCTACGGATGGCATTTTAGAATATTCATCCACCCAATAAATCATGGTTTCATAAATTGTTTTGCAGGCTTGGTCTAAACCAGAAGTAGTAAAATAGTAGCGAAAGTCAGATTCCCGAAAAATCTGCTTGTCAATTAGTTGATTGAATAAGTCTACTTTATTTAATGCAGCTATAGATAACAATGCTTTAAATATATCGTTATCCTTTGCTATAAAGATTGCACGAATTAAAGATCTCTCATCTTTAAATTTAAGACAAACATCTTTTAAATCTAATATTTTTAGTATTGGCTCATTTATTTCTGGGAATCCTTTTATTTCTTTTGCTAACTCTTTTTGCTTTGGAAGAAAATTGATTTGCTCAATGCTATTAGTAATGCTTTTGAGGATTTGTTCTTTATCTTCTTGACTTATTATATTACCCTCTAACTGTTCTACTTTAGGTGTTATAAGTCCATGCATATTAAGACTAGCAATAAGGTTTCCATCCTTATCAATATTATAAATTTTTCCATTTGAATTTCCATATGATGCTTGATTTTCAACTACATAATACCAATTTGAATCGTTATCAAAAATCTTATTAGTTGGAATAACTTCTTGAGTACTATCATTAGTAGTAGAACCCTCTTTATCAGAAGTAACTTCTTGAGTACTATCATTAGTAGTAGAATTCTCTTTATCAGAAGTAACTTCTTGAGTCTTTTTTGCTTTTTTCTGCTTCTGTTTATTATCTTTACTATTATTATCTGAACAGAGATATGTATCCTCTGGTGAGTCAAAGAATGTTGCTATTCCATTAGATACTAATTCTTTAGGGATAGGTGTATTTAACATAGCAATTACTTTTGCCTCATTATCACTTTTGATTTGTTCGTTTTTCATATTCTTTGTTCCTCATTCTTTTGAATTGTTCGTTTTTCATTTTGTTTTGAAATTCTTTTATTTAGCATAGTAGTTTTAAATATCATATTAGGGGTTATTTTTAAAACTCTATCCGTTTGCTTTTCCATTTTCTCTTCTTCCTTTTCCATTTTCTTTAGTCCACGTATATAATATTTCATTATTTTTACCTCCATTCTGTGGGGGACTAAGGCTTTGACATCGACTTAGAGTCTTGTGTATTGAAATTTTTATATACCTTAAATCCCTTTATTTATCATACTTTGTGTTTATCTAATAAACTCTAGTTGTTATATATAAAACTCTAATTGCTAGAGATTGAACATCAGTTGTATAAATAGATAATCCATTTAACTTCTTTGAATTGATAATGGACTGAGTATGGTGAATTTTCTATAATATCATAATTGCCTACATAATCCTTGATTTTCAATTCAATCTTTAATGTATCTAATAATTCAATTACTTTCATAATGACACTATGCCATAATCTCTTTACATTAGGACCACTATAATATAAAGCATCACAATATTTCACTAAACCATATTTTTCTGAATCTATAAACTTGCTAATATTCTTCATAATAGAATTAAGAGTGATAATAATTGGTTTCTTCTTCCTTTTATTTATGTAAATTATTCTACATACATAAAGTGCAATTTCATAAGTCATAACTTCTTTAAAATTAAGTGTGAAATATTTGGCTGGCACTAGATTAGAATATCTTTTAGATTCAATTAATGTTTTACCAAATGGTCCTAGTGAATAATCGAAAATCATATCACCATTAGATTGTTCTTTTAGATTCCATACCATAAGTAGTGGTTGTTCATACTGTCTGTATGTAATATTTTTATTTTGTCTTGAATTACCTATATCATATTTAAGTCTTTTCTTGCATAATCCTTCGAATGCTTTATCATAAGCATTAAGAGTAGTATCATCTACAACTTTTGAATTGCCAACTCTTTTATTTCTTAATTGTTGTAATTCCTTATAAGATATAGTGCTTGCTTCTGATTGTTCTACTATACATTTATGTAACAATAATGAGTAGATAAGTATTTCATGTGCTGTCAAATCAAATACATTGTTGTAATACCACGGATTATTGGTAAAATTATTTGCATAATAACAACTATTATTCTCTGTGTTTCTTTGAATTAACTGTGGTTCATCTGATACTAAACTAATTGATGTTTCTCCTTTATTATTGGTTACTTCTGTATAACTAATATTGTCTTCAAAAGTCATTAAGAATAACTTTGATAGTAGTTCATCATAACAACTTTTGAATTCTTGTGTTTTAGTTTTCATAGTCTAACGTCCTTTTCCCATTCTTCTGGATTTACTGAATATGTTAATTCTTCTAAATCAATATCTCGTGAAACAAATTTAACTTGCCATCCACTACATAGATTTGATGCAGTAAAGTATATTTTACATTCTAAAGGGTAAAGTATTTCTTGATATTCATTTTTAATATTAGAATGTTTCTGAATTACATCGAATAACTCAACTAGCTTAAAATAAGGTACTTCTGGTAAAGTTATATTGAAGTATGTGTTTAAGTCAGTAATATATCCTTCCACTACAATTTTTATAAAACTAAACCCTTTAAGCTTAAAAGTTATAGATGATAAATCATATTTCTCCATATCTAAATTAATTATTTGATTACATAAATCTCTAATTTGTAATTTTGTTTTAAATCTTTCTTCCATAATTTTCTCCTAAATTATATTAGTCTCTTGCAATAAACTAATAGTTTGTTCCAGAACAATTACATTATTTCACACTTTTTTTAATAAATCACTTGACTTTTTGTGACACTTGTGTGACAATATAAATAATTTAAAAAGGAGTGAAATTATGGCGTTAAATGATAGGACAATTTCAATAAAAACAAAGAAACTTATTAAAAGTAACAAAGTTAGAATTATGAAATCTAGAGGAGCTTATTACCTAGAAGCCATACCATCTGAATATGTTAATAATTTAACTGCTGACCAACTAAATCAAATGTATCGTTCTTTTATTGAATTAGGGAGAAAATTGTATAATGATAATAAAGATAAGAACATATCTAATATAATAATAGAAGACAATGGCTTTCTTAATCTTGATATACATAATACACTTTTGAGAAATGATGTTCATAATTTTATGACGGATAGTAAAATTAGAGATGTTAGACATCAATTAGATGAAATTTTGGGTATTAATCGTTCTTTTAATATTTCAGGTAATAATTACATCTTACTTAAGAATAATAATCTTAAGACAAGTAATGAAAAATTGAAAGCATGGTTATTAGATAATTTCATTCCTGTAATAGAACAATCTGATGTTAAAGATGAGGAAACTAATAAATATTGGTCCTATGTTGATGATGGCACGCTTATTGATATGGCAATTTTTTGCTATCTTGTGACATATGCAATTATTAACACTAAGTATATATCTAATGGTAAGACTATTAGCAAAAAAGATCCTATTACTTTTTCTGATTTTATTACTGGTAAAAGTGATCCTAATGATAAATTGTATATAAATATAGTAAATCAAATTATATACTTATATGAACTCTCTCATATATATAACCTATATGGATATAATAAGTTGTCATATGATTATGAATCTGGAATATATAAAATGACAAGACAATATGAGAATATAATGGGTGTTTTATGGCATATTTTCAAGTTGTATCTAGCTGAAAACTATAATATTATTGATATTAATGATAAACGTATCCCTATTAGTATCTGTGAGGATTGCGGAAATCCTGTATTGGGAAATGTACTTAGATGTAGTGATTGTGAAATTTCTAACGTAAATATTAGACAAGAAAAGTGTCGTAAAGAGAAATTAGAACACATAGATAGGATTGAAAAGTTAGTCGATAAGTATAAGAAAAAGTTGCCTAAAGATTTAGTCCTAAAAGCTAATAACTATATCTCTATGAATAAATCTCAGAAGATACATTCTAAAAAACATGATGTTGATATATTACTTGATGAATTAGAAAGTTATATAAACAAAAAGAAGTGATTTTCTCACTTCAATATTCTATTTGTCTTCAAATATACTCAACCATCTATATGTAGTTGACCTGCTAGATAAATTTAGTAGTCGTGTCATCTCAATCAGAGTGATTTGCTTATTTTTATATTGATAATAATACTTCAAAAATTTAGGATTATCTTCTAAATCCTTTTTTGTAACTACTGGTCGTCCTAACTTAGTGCCTTCATCAACCGCATTCTTTAATCCTAATTTAATTTGAAATATCTTCATCTTAAGATCAAAACTTGAAAAAATTGAAAGTACCTGTAACATCGTTGATGTCATTATATCCATTTCAGCATTTCTACAATCTACTTTTAAAGTGCCTATTTCTAAACATAACTTATTCTCCTCAACAAATTCCATAATTTCATAAAATGCCTTAGGATTTCTAGCAACCCTCGTTATATCTGTTGCTACGATTTTTGAGATACCAGGCTTAACTATTTTAAATAACTTATCTAATTCTGTTCGTTTTGATAAATCAGCTTTACCAGTAATATATTCAATAAATATGTTTTGCTTTGGAACTCCTTTTTTAACTAACTCTGTGATTTCATATTGGACGTCTTGTTTATTGGTTGAACATCTGGCAATTCCATACGTTTCGTTTATATCATCCATAATAACTCCTTTCTACCAAATGACCGATTAATCATGATTTTCTTTAATCAAACACATTTGGAGTAATAAACCGATTTTGACCTATAATTTATCATTAAATTCAATGACCGATTAATCAAATGATTTATCGAACACCAACTTGTAAAAGAGAAGTGGTATCATAATCTACCACTCATTTAACTATGTGAACGATTGTAACCACATGAACTTTGAAAAGAAAGAGGACACCCCACAATATAACCAATGTCGGGCGTTTACTTACTTATTTCATTCTCACAAACCAATTCTTTAGGCTCTATACCTATGGCATTTGCTATTTGAACTATATCCGTAAGTGTTATTAACTTAACGACATCCATTGTTAGCATCTTCTTTAATCTTGTTTTACTAATATTTGTCCTTGCACTTAAAAATTCTGTATAATCATTTATCTTATTGTCATCTTGACTAATATTCATATTATCCATGTTAGATAGAATATTCGTCGTAACAGTGTTTAATACTCTCATTTTATCTTCTTCATTTAATCTTGCTCTCATAATCTTCACCTTCAAATTCTAATATTGTTTTCTTAATATCTAAATCAGTTGTAACCTTAATTGTTCCTTGACTTGTTTTAAATGAAGTAGTCAACTTACCTTTGCTATTTAAAGCTTCTTGGATTATTGTATCTACTTCTTTGTTATCTTTGCCTTCCCAAACTCCAACTATATATAAGAACATACATTGCAATAGTTCTTTCTTATAGTCTTGTACATTTAAGAATTTATCTTCTACCGACGGAGATTTAATCAAATCTCCTGGGTCAAATCTTACCATGTTTATCACCACCTTGTACCCAATTAGGACGATCCTAACAACTTTTTCTTATACTCAACAAACAGGACTAACCGCTAGAAAATTCTGCCAACATTTCATCAGTTATAAATGGTCTATTACCCCAATCAACATAATATGTTCCATAATTGACGCTAAAATTATCAAATGGTATGCTATCAAGAATTAAGTGCATATGCTGTTCTAAAATATCTGAATCTTCTAATATATGATCAAAACTTAAAGACTTGAAATATCCTGAAAATTTACCGATTGACACTCCCTTATAATAGTAGTTGATAGTGTAATCTTGAAATGTTATATTGTAGTTATCCTCATTTTTATTTATACGATTTGGAGTAACATCCATGTTTGGTTGAATTATAATACCTATGTCTCCAATTTGGATGCTAGAGGAGTCTTTAAAATACTTTCGTCTATATTCCCATACTTCTTTATCTTCATCTTTAGGTTTATACTCTGGATCAGTATAACTATTCATTTCTTTAACTAGCTCATCATAATCGTGATTGTTCCTAAGTTTGCGTTTATCAATCAATATCTTCTTCATAATGTATCACTTAGTCATTTAACCAAGGTAGGTCATCTTCTGTTACTGAATTAGTAGGAGTAGGAGTAGTTGAGCTTTGATTTGCCATAACATTGGCTGCTCCTTCTGCTGTTTTCCAATTTTGTAGTATTTTGTTTATGTATTTGTAACTATTTGCACTAGCACCATTAAACCTTGCTTCTTTTAAAGCATCTCTTATAGTATCGTCCGTAAACCCTTGAGATTTCCAATTTTCTAAAATCTCGTTCTCCATTGGAGTCATTAAGCGTCCAAGTTCACGTTCAAATACGTTTCTAATGTTTTCCATTTAATCATCTCTCTTTCTTTTATCATAAGTTATAATCACTTCTGGAGGAACACCTAGTGCATCACATATATTATCTATATCATTTAACGTAAATCGTCTTGTTCTTTCTTTAATATCTAACATCTTTGTAACCTTAGGTAATCCACAATGAAGTCGTTTTGCCAAATTAATTAATTTAATATCATTGTCATTGCAATAAGCCAAAACGTTAAGTGCAATTCTATCTTTTAAACTCATATGTACCTCATTTCTATGCTTTGCTTAATACTTTGGATTGCCATTTATTTAAGAATTTCCATTGTTCTTTATTTGGTGGATCATTGTCATAAATTCTTGCTTGGACTATTTGATTATTTCTAACCTCAACACTAACTAAAGACTTACTTGGATTATCTAGTTTTCTCATAAAATATAAGTCCTTATAACCTAAACCATAATCTTCACAATAACTCTTAATACAATTATTCATTTGTTTACTTTCATCAAGTAAACTTGCTACTGATGGAGCAGCATATATAACATATTTGCTGTTTTTATACGTCATCTTATTAAGTTCTTTTAATCGTTCTTGAATTTGTTTATCTATCATTTCATTTTGAACTACTTTGTAAATCTTAGTAACTTTGTCGTGTGCCTTCTTTAAATTCTTAGGATATAACACTCGTTTATTATTCATAGGGTATTGTAAAGTCTTGGCCATTCGGAGATAATCTAAGTATTCATATTCTGAACAATTTGTCTTACATAATACCTTATTATAGGCTTCTTCTAAATCTACATATTCACTCAATTTATCTAAATCATGTATATTCACTAAGTTGTTTATAAGAGTAATATCTTCTTTTTGTATTAATCTTAATACTTCTAATTGTTTATAATTCAAGTCATAACGTTTCATAAACTGATAGAATGTTTTGGATACCCCAAATACATTTTGAAATGACGTACCTTTATAGAACTTATTAGCATCTAAACTTAATTGATACAATTTCATTTTAATAAGAATTTCAAAGCTAGGAATATGAGCTATATAGTAATAATCTAAAAAGTATATATAGTCTAATCGTGATATCAATTTCTCTAATCCGGAGTATTCTAATTTTGTTCCTTTAAGTACTGATTTAATGTTATATGGACATATCATAGCTGTAATACCTAAACAATTATATGACGATGAACTTTTACGCCAATGTGTAAATTCTATACTATATTTGATATGTAGATAACCAAGAAAACTATTTAAATGATTACTTAAATAGTCTGTACTTTTATTATCATCAATGATGGTTCTCATAAACTCTGTTAAATGATGGGTAACTTTATTTTTGCTATAACAAGAACATATTTCAAATGTTCTTAAGATCAAGGTATTTTCTACTTTATCAAGAAACTGCACATTATCTTTAAATTCATAATATGTTAATCTGTTAGATTTCACTAAAAGTTTTTGCTTACAATTAGGACATTTAATCTCACCATTTACTTTTGCCTGTGCCACAAAATTATGATGGCAAAAAGTACACCAAAGGTGATTACCTTTGCTTTTAATAATCAAATTGTGAGGCTTTTCTTTTTCTGCAATAAACCTTTCAAACGTCTTAGTAAAGGAAGTCTTATTATCACATAAGTCTAATAATCTTTGATGAGACTTTCTTATGTACATTCTAACTCTAAACTTAACTGATTATCATTTTTAACTACTTCCTTAACTGGAGGTTTAACATTGACTTTTGGTATTGGTTTATTAAACTCTAATTCTTCATTACTTTTAGTAAAATAGGATACAACTAAATCATACACTTCTTCATCTGCAAGACAAACAACATTGTTATTTGCTTTTGCTCTTGCTTTCTCATAAAGAAATTTCATCATATCCACTAAGTTCTTTTCTTCATTTAAGTAGTTATCATTCATGTTTGGTCTTTTCATTAGAAATGTTACTATTCTTTTTAAAGAGTCATCTCTACAAGTACCTTCTAAATATAGATTCTTAATTCGTGTATAACCATCCATTATGCAACACCTTCTTTTGGAAGAATTGGCATAATTCTAAACATGGGTGTATAAAATGTCTCGTAAACCTCATTGGTTAATGTATTACCACATATTACTTTTGCATTAGCACCATAGAGACTTAATTGTATGTAAGTCATGTATGCACATAAATTTGAAACATCAGTTGCTTCAATATATACATTTTTGTGAAAGTTTATATTATTATCGTGCATGAACTTAAGTAGAGAATAAACTAGTCGTCCACTCCCACATGCTGGCTCCGACATAGAGAAATATCCTCGTGTATCAATGGCTTTTATAACTTCATCTTTGTTAAGAGTAATTTCATTCATAAGATCACATATGTGTTGAGGAGTAAAGAACTGACCTTTAAACTTGTTTTGTAATTCTAATTCTTCAAATATTGTTCCTAAAACATCATTGAATTCTTCTGGATTTAATGAATTGATTAAACTAGCAAACATTTTAGGGAATAAGTCTTGTTCATCTTTCTCGTATTTGTTAATGATATTCAAGTATTGATTCTCTAATGCTTGATTAAATGATACTGAGTTAGATATAGAATAAGCAGCCATAGATAGAAAATCATTAAACACATTTAAAATATTGTGCTTATGACTTAATTGCTTTAACTTTGAAACTATATAATTTCTATCATATACTTCTTGCTTTTTCATAAGGTTGCTCCTTAGTACTTTTTAGTGATAATAATGCTTCTAGTAGTCCACAAGTAGGACATATTTCAGTCTTATTATCATCTCTTGAAATGGCAGGGTAGCTTTTATATCTTTTATTACATTTTGGACATATTCTTAACTTTTTCATAAACTCACCACCTTATTATTAAGCTGTTTCTTTAATAAAATAACCATAAACGCATCTTTTACCATTTCTAGTGCAATCGTAAATGTCATGGACGTTACCATCAATAACTGCTGTTAAATGTTTTGATACACTTACAATTAATCTACCTTTCTTTGGTAGTTCACCATCTCGAAGATGGCACGTACAACCCTTGCCAAAATACATTTTAGTTATCCATTTAAAACCTAAATCTGTTAAAATCTTATAAGTTAAATCTTTAGATACTCCTAAACGTGCATGACTATTATCATCTGGATTCACTTGTCTGTATTCTTCAGCATACTTATTGATTAAGTCATATATTTCTTTATAATCTCTGCCTGTTACAATTGCTATGGATCTGCAAACACAATCATTCACATTTTCCTTTTGATAATATTTTGAACGGCCACCGTCATCATAAATCCATTTCATAAATTCACCTCCAAACTGTAAACATAAGTTTACGAAATGAATAATACCATCTTGTCCGTAATCTACAAGGATAGTGAGAGAATTTATAACAATTAATACCAATTAATCTTTATCTAAACAAAAAACTTGCCACTTAAAGCAAGTTATTAAAGTATATAGATTTTAAACTATTTATGATTACAAATGCTATAATAGAAATTATTACTACTATTGTTAATAAACTAGTCAAACTCATTTTCTACTCAATTTCTTCATTCTTATTCAATACTCTCTAATTCTTCTTTACATAAGCGTCATAAAATTCTTCCTTATAACATGTTGTTCCTGATAGAATATCACCTGAATTACATTTATATTCCCTAGGAGTATAACAACTCATATTTTGGGCGTGCCAACAACATTGTCTATATACAGGATTATACGGATATCCAGCATTGCATACTGGAGTGGCCTGATAAGTAGATTTGTGAATACAAGAATTACCGCCTATTAATTCGTCTCCCTCTGTACAATAATATTCTATGTTTGACCCACATCCGGTAATTAATGATACCGTAATCACACATACTAAACATATAACTAACTTCTTCATAATTACCTCGTTTCTTTACTCTAATGTAATTCCCATATCAAGCTCATTAATTTTGTTCTTTAACTCTTCATAATCCCATGAGTTCCATGCACTTAAAATGTAGTATGTAATTCCTTCAATATCTACTATCTTTTTATTACTAGTAAACCATCTAGGATGGTTTACATTTTGAATGTCTTTAACTGGAACTATCAATGGATCAGAATATAGATGATTTAACCTATTATCTAAATCATCATATGTGTATCCTTTTTCTGCTAGAGTAGTTATCATATTCTTTATTAATTCACCAATGCCCCTAAATGATGTCTTATTCATAATATATCTCTTACCATAAATAATACTGTCTAGTTTAACAATCAATGATGTTTCGTTATTTTGTAATGCCATAGCTCGATATTTAGTGAAAATCATTAAGAAGAGTGGCTTGTTTTCATTATAAAACTCTATATATTCATTTGAATCTTTGCTATCTCTTATTTTATCTATAAAGGTAAGCATCTGTTCTTCTTTAAATAAATTAGTTAAACACTCTTTATCTCGGTTAGTAATAATCATCATCTCGTTACCTATATCAGTAGTGTGTGATGCTAGACAATGAATATAATCAGCAACAATAAATATTTGTTCATTGTTAGTTGAATACTTGGCAATAGGTATTAATATTTGCTCATATACTTCTTGATAGGAAATAGGAGTATATCCTTCATTTGTAGCTTGTTCTAACTGCCCACTTATATAATCT
This sequence comes from uncultured Clostridia bacterium, assembly GCA_947643225.1. Lineage (GTDB taxonomy): Bacteria > Bacillota_I > Bacilli_A > RF39 > UBA660 > UBA2730. Next base: position 4,305 of record CANRVH010000032.1, on the reverse strand, counting down.
TTATCTTGGTAATCCGTATATAAGAATGCACATACTTGTGTAAAATGAGAATAGGTTTGTTCTTCTGCAATAATAGTCTTATAGTTTCTTAATTGGTCTCCATGTATAGAAGAGTAAACTTTATTCTCTATAATAATTGCATAGTCAATCCCATCTATTTTTAAAGTAATAAGTAAATCAATGTTATATGATTCTCTTTTAATATTAACATCAGTAAGGATAGCTTTATTTAAGTCTAGTGTCTTAAATGTATTATTCTCAATAGTATTATGTTGTATTAATTTAAGTAAATCTTTAATAGGTTTCGTTCCTAAACTACCTGTATTTGATGGATTTAAGATCCACGCAAGTAAATTAGAATGTTTAATTTCCATTCTCTCAACACCATATCTTTTGGCACTATTTGATAGGTTATAATAGTCCTTTAAGAAACGAAAATCGTCATTATGGTCAAAAAAGTCTTTTATCATGTTTCTCACCTCTAAGTATGATTATAGCACACTTGAAGTGTATACGCAATAACTTTAAGTGTAAACATATTACCCTTCTAGTTGATAAAATTATGTCGAGGTGGTAAAATGGTCATCAACGATAAAGAAAATTATGACAGAGTTCGAGCAACTATTTCAATGTCTAATCTACGTAAACTTCTTAATCATAAAGATTATTCAATAACTAAACTTGCTACACGAGCAGGGGTTAGCGTTTCAACAGTGAACGCTTACTTAAACGGACAAAAGCTACCGTCAATTACAACGTTAGTATCAATATCTAATTACTTAGAATGTAATATTGATTTTCTTATTGGAAGAACTAATAATCCAATGCCTATTGATGATTACTATTGTTCAGCCGCCAATCCTACTGTTGATGAGATTAGATACGATCTTATGCGTCTATCTCCTCAAAAGGTTGATTTGGTTGCTGCATATATAAAAGGACTAATCGATTCTGATAACGAATAGTCCTTTTATTTGTACATACTCAAGAAATATAGATAATACTTTAAACATAGGATAATGATGTTTCTTTTTTGTTTGTTTAAATGTTTTGTTATTAATAATAAACCACAATTACCTAAACGATGCAAGGAGGTGTGGGCAATTACTCAAATTTCTCTGATAGTAGTTTCTCAATAATACACTAATAATATTTAATGTTTCAGGCCAACCAATAAACTTGTATCTATTGTTCTTTTTTAGGTCATTTACTTTAATTGTAAATGGGTTGTTATTAAAGTTATAATAACCTAACTTTCTAAACTCTCCTAAATTATGGTCGATAAAATATCTAATCTCTTTCATATTGTCATTAGAAAGAGTAGTTAAACATTTTCCTCTTTCATTACCATAAATTGAACCATCTGTATATAGAGTAAGTTTTAATCCGTTTTTATCGGATATTTCAATAAACCATGTTTTCATACAATACCTCTTTTCAAATAAATATATGAATAACTAAAAGTAATTACCCATTAAGAACAAGTCTGTCAAACTTTAAGATACCAACTAGTATAAACCCACCAAGAATAACTGTTGGAGAATTGTAACCCAATTAAAGGAAATAATAACTTAGGACTTAAACTAGAGTATCGGACATCTTCTTTAAGTCTGCTAATTTCATTAAACTGCACCTACCTTTGGTTTAGTGTTTTCTTTATTGTACTTTTGGATTAGTGTGTTGATTTGTGATTTAACTTGTGAATTCTTGATTGTACCTTGAGTTGATAACATAGGTATTAACCACTTATAATAGTCTAGGATACAGTCATATAAACTTTGTTTGTTGTAGTCTGTGATATTAGTATGTTCAAGGTCATTTAATTCTTCAACATAATAATCCAATCTCTCTAAAAGTACATCTCCAAAGTAACCTAAAGTACAATTATGTAATATTCTTTCATTTGGTAGTTTATTACTTCCTTTTAATTTGGGTACACTATGTAAGAAATTATAAACTTCTTGACTCCAGTGATTGAGTGTATTGGTAGTATTTTGGATTAATAAGCACTTTAATAGATGTTCATTAATTTTTTCCGTTTTATCCCTTATATCTTTTTCTAATGACTTCTTGTCCAAAGACATCTCAATTAGATAATATCTGAGTTTTCTATATAAATTTGTCATTAAACTGCACCTACCTTTGGTTTAGATTTGATTTCTTGATTATACTCTTGAATTAGTGATTTTATTTGTTGTCGTACTTCTTGTGATTCTACGAAACCCTCTTTGGATAGGATAGGTATTAGCCATTCATAATATTTTATGACATAATCACTGAGTAATTGAGCGTCATAGTCTGTAATATTAGTGTTTTCCTTGTCATTTATATGACTTACATATCCACGAACCCAACGAGGTAGTATATCACCAAACTGGTCTATTGTGAATGAGTATAGAAGTTTTTTACTGGGTAATTTATTGTTTGGTTTAAGTGAGTAAGTCCTAGATAAACTAGAATATACTTCATTACTCCAATGATTAAGATTATTTGTATCGTCTTGGATTAATAAGCACATTAGTAAGTGTTCGATTAGTTTATCTGTTGTATTATCTATCTTTTCTTCTAACTTACGTCGTTCAATAGACATCTCTAGTAATCTAATTTTCATTAAACTGCACCTACCTTATCTTTTGATGTAGATAATTTGTTGTAATCTGGCATCTTTGTATCTTCTGCTATTTCTATATTTGAATTATTTGCATTCCATTCATTAATAAGATACTCCCAATTTGTATCAAACCTTTTTGCTTTAAGTGGTTTAGATTTTAAGAAATTGACTAATTCTTTCTTTTGTTTAGAATTTAAGGTTGCTTGTTTATCTCCATGTTGGAAATATTCTGGCTTATCAAGTCTAATACATGTATGTCCTTCCCATGTACCTTTCTTTCTATAATGAAAGTGTGGTATATCTCCAGGGTCATCTGTATTTACATAAACTTCATAACTATCATTAGTAAATCCTATTCTTGCCATTTCTAGTAAAGGTTCTTGTAGGTTGTCATTTATCTCTTTGTATAAGTTTGTCATAATATGCCTCCTTTGTATAGTAATATAATACCACAGAATAATATAGCACTTCTAAAGTGTTAAATATTATAAACTAAATGGAGGATAATTACTACTACTTTTAAGTGATTACAAACTCTTCTTAATCATTATCTCTTTAAATGTTCTAATAGTAGTTATTCTTTTAATTGATGTGTGTAGTGTTATTATTTCAATGTTTATTAGGTGTTCTTCGTGGTCGTGCCGTCAATCGTTCAACAGCAAAGTAAACATCAAGTGGCTATTTACTTTCTGGTATCTAGGGGTTAAATGGGAGTAGTACAGGTAACTTCGATTACAATGTCTTACTTCTTTAACTTTCTACTTTAATGTTTATTGATAGGAGAAGTAGTAAACTCCTCAATAATTTAATTCTAATGTAATGTAATATCTCTTTAATTTAATCTCTTAATGTTAATGTTGCTATTAATATAATTAATCTTCTTATAATTGTGTGTGTGATTATTATTATAGTGTTTATTAATGCTTTTTTCTCGTGTTGGCTCACGTGATTCAAAGTTGAAATTCTTATGCTGATCTTTTTAGGTTACCCTTAGTGTTAATGTACCATCATTAAATATTAAATGCAACTCCAAATTATATGGAACTTATAATTCATTTGATTTCTTTAACTTCAACTTTTGACTTCATATCCTTTGAAACTAATTCTAAATTGTATTTCTTCTTTAAATGTTCATCTATAACTCTCTCAAGATATTGTGTTTCTTCTTCCGTTAGATTATAGCTATCTTGGGTTTCATTATAGACTTCACAAAATCTCTTATCATGTTTGTTTCCACAATGCTTATATATTGCTGCAATGTTATCTGCAATGAGTTTTCCATCACTTTCAATGTGATTTTGTCTAAATATATTCTCTAGTTTGTCCATAATTAATCACGTATAATCAATCTTATAGAAATATTAATCTATTTGATTGATCCCTTTCTATTTATATTTTTTGATTTATTATACTTCTAGAAGTATAATAAATCTCGCACTGTGGATTTGTTCCTATTTTTTTACAGCCATTTATTTGGACTGGTTGGAGATGACTCAAACCACAGATTTTTAATTCTATTGTTAATTAGTTAGTTAACACGTTAGTTTTTTACTAATCGATGTTTTATTAGATTACGTGATTACATAATTAAAAGTTCTGTGTCAAACAATTCAGTGCAAACAAACTAATTTAAGGAGGTGCTTACTTATGATATATTATGTTGGTATTGATATATCAAAGTATAAACACGATTT
>CANRVH010000031.1 GCA_947643225.1 uncultured Clostridia bacterium | reverse complement strand
CACTTGGTTTGGGACCAAGGGGTTGCAGGTTCAAATCCTGTCTTCCCGACCATTTAGGTTATAACCCTTATTTTATAAGGGTTTTATAATAAACTTAATATCTTATCTCTTAAAAATCCCTTATTTTTTAAATTTTAGGTTGATTTTTACAATATTTAATTATTAGATTTAATGTTATTTAAGATTTCTATTGCTTTATCTTCATCTTTAGGAATTAGGTGCGAATAAGTATTGAGTGTCATATTAATATCGGAATGACCTAGTCTTTGGCTTATGACTGTTATAGGTATTCCGAGAGATAATAGTAGGGATGCATGACTATGTCTAAAGTCGTGTATCCTTATTTTTTTGACTTTTGCTAATTCACAATACTTATCTTTCTTTCTACCAATTGTTGTGGGTGCTAATGGTTGTATTCCACCGAATATATACCAATCTTCTGTAAAACCTATTAAACCTTTATAATCTTCTTTTTAATTATTTAGTTCTTTTATTTATTTTATATGTAGTTTAATTTTTTTAATTGATTTTTTTGTTAATTTTATATTATAATATAACGCTAAAAGAGGTGTTTTTATGTATTTTGATTGGAATGTATACTCTTATCAATATGAAGATCGAATAAGAAATTTAAGTAATCAAGCACAGGGTATAGTAAAAAGTAATAAATTTTTTCCCGTTTTCTTAGAAGGTGAAAGAGAAATAATCTTTAAGCCACTCTCCAAAACTAAGCCACTTTCAACACCTTATTTTGCTTATAGTGAAGTATAGTGTGTAAAAATATAGATAAAGAGTTTGGGAATAAGTATTCATATGGAACGATAGTTGACTCTCTTGAGAATTCACCTAAGAAATTAGTCAATTTGTATGAATTATTTAGAGAAAATCCAGATTCATTAGTAGATATTGAAAATTATGTGAATTTTTGTGAGAAGTTTTATGAATATGGATGTATATTCAAATCTAATTTTATGAAAATGCATGAAGATATTGCACATGATTTTGCTTTACAAGTACTTCTTTCTATATTAAAGTTGGATCAGAATTATCATTATGAAAATCCACTATTTTATATGGATAATAACCAAGTTAGTGGGGTTGCACCTATGATTGATCATGAGTTTTCAACAATGTTTTTATATTTGGATAATTTACAATTAAATAAAAAAAGATTTGATTCTAGTTTGAATTCTCTAGTAATGACAAAAACTGATCCAAATTATATTCTTGCTCAGTTTCGTTATGAGGCTTTTGCTACTTTGTCCCATAATTTAGATGTTATTATCTTGAATTATCCAGAAACAGCCTGTGAATTTTTAATTAAGTTAAAACATTTTATTCGGGATTTTAAAGCTGAGTATTTTTTACTAGAAGATCATAATTATTTATTTCCATTTAATAGTTCGAACTTTATGATTGGTCATGCTCGATTTAAACATCATAATGAAGAAGAAGCAAAAAAGTTAGAACTTGAATTAGAGCAATATAGTCCAGATATCAATGTAGTAAGTAAAATTATTTATCAAGAAGTCTTGGAATCAAGTCAAGTTTTAGAAAAGGAAATAGAAAAGAGGCTTATAAAAAGTCATTAGCAGGTTAGCATAATTTTGTAAGTATTTTTTTCTTGGTTCTTTTCTAATTTATCTTAATTGATAAAAAAACTTTGTTGTTTGCAACAATCATGTTATAATTTATATAGAATAAGAAGGTGGATATCATGTTAGGTAAAATTATTGAAATTATAAATAATAAGGTTGTTGTTGCACTTGAAATTGATATTACTAATCAACCAAGTATAGTAGGACTTCATCTTATTTTTGAAGATCATGATAAAAAAATATTAGGAGAGGTTGAAAGTGTTAATAAAACTCAGTTAATTGCTAATATATTAGGGGAATTTTCTCATCAATCTTTTATACCAGGAGCTGTTAGAAAGCCTTCTTTTAAAAGTGGAGTTAGAATTATAAATATTGAAGAGTTAGAATTATTGTTGGGAAGTCAAAATTTTACTGATGATACAGTGTATATAGGAAATAGTAATATATATGATAATTATCATATTAATATAGATATTAATTCTTTTTTTAGTAGTCATTTTTCTATATTAGGAAATAGTGGTTCAGGTAAGAGTTATACTGTAGCAGGTTTCTTTCAACGATTATTTATTAATTCAAAAATACCACCAGTTGGAGCAAATTTTTTTCTTTTTGATGCATATGGGGAATATACTAATGCTTTTAGTAATTTTCATGATAGAAATCCAAAATTGAATTATAAGGTTTATACAACTGATCTTAGAGAAAAAAATATCATTCGAATTCCAATATGGCTTTTGGATGTTGATGATTTGGCTTTATTATTAAGTGTAGAATCTCCTAATCAATTACCTATATTAGAAAAAACACTAAAATTAGTTCCTGTTTTAACGGGAAATACGCCTGCTGTTATTAAACATAAAAATGATATTATTGCTCGTGCTGTTTTAGATGTTTTATTAAGTGGTGATGAATCTACTAAAATACGTGATCAAGTTACAGCAGTATTGACGAAGTTTAATACACAAGAGTTAAATTTAGAAAGTAAAATTGTAGAACCTGGTTATACTAGGACACTTAAACAGTGCTTATTTATTGATAAGACTGGAAAAATGCAAGAGATGGAATTAGTTGTTCATTTTATTAGTGGTTTTGTAGATGATAGTTTGACTTTAGAGGTTTCTAATACAACAAATTATTATACGTTAAAGGATTTGGAACAAGCAATGGAATTTGCTCTTATTAGTGAAGGAATGTTAAAAAGTGATAAAGTTTATGATATGGCTAATGTATTATTAGTTAGGCTTCATTCCCTTACTAATGGTGATTCTAAAGAATATTTTTCTTATCCACAATATATTGATAGTACAGGGTTTATTCGTGAGCTTATTCAAGATAGTGGAGGGCAAAAGTGTCAAATTGTTAATTTTAATATTAGTTATATTGATGATCGACTAGCTAAAGTTATGACTAAAATTATTTCAAGATTTTTATTTAAACAAGCTATTGCTAATCCTAATAGGGGTAGTATACCATATCATATTATAATAGAAGAAGCTCATCGATATGTTCAAAGGGATACAGATACAGATATTTTAGGTTATAATATTTTTGAGCGTATTACTAAAGAGGGAAGAAAGTATGGAGTTATACTTGGACTAATTACACAAAGACCATCTGAACTTTCCGATACTGTTATTTCTCAGTGTTCTAATTTTATTATTTTAAGAATGTCTCACCCAAGGGATTTAGAATATATTAGAACAATGGTTCCTAATGTATCCACAGAACTTGTGGAAAAAGTTAAGAATTTGAAACCAGGTAATTGTGTTGCTTTTGGTTCTGCTTTTCAGATTCCTACATATATTTATGTAGTAGAACCTAATCCCACTCCTCTTAGTAATAATGTTGATATGAAAAAGGTATGGCAAATAAGTGGTAGTGGAATAGCTATTCAAAGCTCAACTACTTCTAGTGCTATTCCAGAGGTTGATATTCAAAATGGAATGCCAAATCATTTAATGGGGCCTCAACCTGTTGTTCAACAGGTTAATCAGACAGGGACAAATGGTGTTCCACCAATAGATCGAGTAATTAAAGTCGATCCAAATCATTTAATGAGTTAGCAGATAGAAGGATTAAGGATATAAATTCTATTTGTTTTTTGTATTAAAAAATATAGCTTTAATAGATAAAATAAGTTAAAATATAATTAATAAGGAGTTAATATGAAAAGATTAGTTTCAAAGATAAAAACTTTTGGCTTTTTGAAGGTAGTATTAATTATTATGGTGATCATAGCAGTAAGTAATGTTTGTTATAGAAAGTATGAAGAAAAAATCTTAAGGAATGAGATGAATAAAATAGCAGGGCATGACCTTACAACAGGAAATTTTAATCAATCAACGAAGACTATAGCAAATTATCAACGAATAGAAAAGGCTATCAAGCATTATTTAACTGATTATTCTAATCAGACTAAGAAAGTTTTATCTCATATTAATGATGAAAACTTACGAAGTGTTTTATCGGCTTCTAATTATATTCAAGATGGTCCTAATTTTTCAAATACAATGGTTTATTTGACATCATCTAAGGAGAAGATTAATGAGGAAATAAAAAAACTTTCTAATTTATCAAAGAAAAGTTCTATTTCTTCTTATATTTCTACGTATCATTTTAATCGTTATTATCAGAATATATATTATGAATATATGATTAGTGGAATATTTTCTAGTGTTTTTGATGATAATATGGCCAGTATTAAACAGTCTAGTAAAACGATTATTCATTTAATTGATCAAGAAATTAAAGTTCTTCAGTTTTTAAGTAGTAATCATGATTGGATTGTTAAAGATGAGCAAATTATTTTTTCAAAGCAAGAGGATTTAGATTTATATAATCGTTTAATTAGTGAGATAGTGTAGTTGTTTTTATTTAGAAGTAGGTGTAATGATGTCAAAGAAAAAGGTAATTATTATAGGGGCAGGACCAGCGGGACTTGCTTGTGCATATGAGTTTTTGAAAAAAAGTAATGACTATGATATTATTATTTTAGAAAAGCAGAATAGTATTGGTGGAATTTCTAAGACGATTACTTATCACCATAATAAAATGGATTTAGGTGGACATCGCTTTTTTTCTAAAAATGATTATATTAATCAAATATGGAAAGAAATTTTACCTATTCAGGAAAATAAAAGTTTAGATGGGGAGATTTTAACAACAAATAAACTAATAGATAAAGATGGAAAGGATCCTGATGAGTGTGAAAAAGTTTTTTTAATTAGAAATAGAATGTCTAGAATTTATTATGCAAAAAAATTTTTTGATTATCCTGTTTCTCTTACTTTAAAAACAATTAAAAATATGGGTTTTATTACTACTTTGGAGAGTGCTTTTAGTTATTTGAAGAGTATTTTTTTTAAAAGAGAGGAAACGAATTTAGAGAATTTTTATATTAATCGATTCGGCAAAAAGTTATATCATTTATTTTTTAAGGCGTATACACAAAAAGTATGGGGGAAGGATCCTCAAGATATTTCACCAGATTGGGGTAAACAGAGAGTAAAAGGTTTATCGATTTTTGTAGTTTTAAAAAATGCAATGTTAAGTGTTTTTCGTTTAAAACCTAAGGATGTTGAAACATCTCTTATTGAAAAATTTTATTATCCTAAATATGGACCTGGTCAAATGTGGGATGAAATGGCAAAGGTGATCAAAAAGAGTGGTGGCAAGATTATTAGTGGTGCAGATGTAGTGAAAATTGAGAAAAGAAATCATAATATTATTAGTCTTACTTATTTAAAGAATAATAGAGAAGTTCAACTTAAGGGAGATATTTATGTTTCTTCTATGCCATTAAAAGATTTTGCTACTATTACTAATGGTATTCCTAAGACAATAAAAAAGATTGCTACTAATTTGCCATATCGTGATTTTATTACAGTAGGACTGGTTGTCAAAAAATTAAAATTACATCATGAGAGAAAAATTAAGACTGTATCTAATCTTATTCCAGATTGTTGGATTTATATTCAAGAGCCTAATATTATGATGGGGAGAGTTCAGATTTTCAATAATTGGTCACCTTATTTAGTTTCTGATTTTTGCCATACTGTATCTTTGGGATGCGAATATTTTTGTTTAAAAGATGATGATTTTTGGAATATGTCTGATCAAGAGATCAAAGATTTTGCTATTGATGAGTTAGTTCAGATGAACTTTATTGATTTGGATGATGTTATCGATTTTCATGTGGAACGTGTAGAAAAGGCATATCCTGCTTATTTTGACTCTTATCAAAATATTGATCAGGTGATTCAGTATTTAAATCAACTTGATAATTTTTATACTATTGGAAGAAATGGACAACATCGATATAATAATATGGATCATTCTATGCTTACAGGAATAGAAGTTTGCCATACTGTTCTTTCAGGTAGGAAAGATAGATCAAATATTTGGGGTGTTAATAAAGAACAAGAATATGTGGAGGTGAAGAAAAATGTCAACTAAAATATCTACTTTTTTTACTCATATTTTATTTAAATTAAAAAACTATCATCCTGCTAAACCTTTAGCTTTTCTTTTTTTCTTTATCCCTATTTTTGTAGCTAGTTCAAGAGCTTTATTTTTAGATAATGATTTTTGGTTTTTAGTCAATACAGGAAAATATATTGTTCATCATGGTTTTCCTACTGTTGAGCCTTTTACTATTCATCAAAATTTTTCTTTTATTATTCAACAGTGGTTAACGGATGTGATTTATTATTATATTCATCTTTATTTAGGTGGATGGGGAATTGTAATTTTTACTATGGTTCAATTTTTATTTATCTTGTTTATTTGTTATAAATTATGTATTTTAGTAAGTGAGAATCGGGTTCATCTTTCTGTTATTTTAACTTCAATAGTAGGATTTTTACTTTCTTTAATTTTTGTAAGAAGTCGTCCTCAAATGTTTGATTTTATTCTTTTATTATCTCTTCTTTATTTTTTAGAGCTATATATTAGGAAAAAAGAAAATAAATATTTGTATTTTTTACCACTTATCTCTTTGTTGATGATTAACCTACATGCTAGTACCTTTTTGATGTTATTTATGTTTATGTTACCTTATTTAATTGGTTCTTTTAAATTTAAATTTTTATGTTTTGAAAGTGAAGGGTATCCCAAAAAATTACTTTTTTTTATTTTTAGTGTAATGTTTTTAGTTGGATTAATCAATCCTTATGGTGTAAAAGCAATTACATATCTTATTACTTCCTATGGAGATCGTTATATTAATGTTTTAGTAGGAGAGATGGTGCCTCCTCATATTAATAATATTTTTGGAGTGGTTGTTTTTGCTTCTATTTTCTTTGTTTTACTTATTTATATTATTAGTAGAAAAAAGAATATTAAAATCCGTTACTTTCTTCTTTTTATGGGAACTGTTTTTTTAAGTTTATCTTCTCTTAAGGGATTTAGTTTCTTTATTATAGCTTCTATTTTTTCATTAGGAGATTATTTAAATGAGGATTTTAAAGTATATCAGGAGCATTTTTATTATTCAAAAAATTTTAAAATTAGATATACTTTTATTCTCTTTATTCTTTTCTTTTTTGTTGTAGTATATGGATATATGATGAAGAGTGATTTTTATGAAACAGGTATTTCTGGTGTTATTTCTTATCTTCAGGATGTTGAGAAAATAGATTCAAATAGTGTAAAATTGTATACTGGTTATGATGAGGGGGCATATGCAGAATATAAAGGTTTTAGGGTTTATTTGGATCCTAGAGCAGAGGTTTTCTTGAAGAAAAATAATCATCAAAAGGATATTATTAAGGAGTATTATCAATTAGAACATGGTATGTTAGATATAGAAGAATTTTTGCAAACTTATGATTTTGATTATTTAATTATTGATCAGGATAGTTATCTTTACCAATATTATTTAAAGATGGGTAAAAATGCTACTTATAAAAAAATTTATACTGATTCAGATAAGTTTACAAAGTATTATTTATATAAAAAGGTGTGATTTTTGATCTATTCAGGATAATTACTAAACAATTCTATGATTGACAACTTTCTTTTCCAATTTTATAATTAAGGGCATGAATGGTGTAGGAGGGCAAATATGTTGGATGTTATCTTAGATACTTTATTAGACGGAATTAAGCTTTTTCCTTTTTTGTTTTTGGCTTTTTTAATTATTGAATTAACTGAACACAAGATGTCTAATAAGAATAAAAAAATAATGGCTAAATCAGGAAAATTCGCTCCTATCATCTCTTCTATATTGGGAATTTTTCCACAATGTGGTTTTTCTGTTATGGCTACTAATTTGTATGTGACTAAAATGATTAGTTTAGGTACATTAATTGCAGTTTATTTATCTACTAGTGATGAAATGTTACCGATCCTTATTTCAGAAAAGGCAGATTTTTCTATTATTTTAAAAATTTTAGGGATAAAATTGATTATTGCTATTGTTGTAGGACTTTTAATTGATTTTATTTTAAGAAAAAGGGAAAAGGAAAAGATGAATTATCATTTATGTGATGAAGATGATTGCCATTGTCATCAGAGTATTTTAAACTCTAGTCTTATTCATACTCTTAAAACATTATTGTTTATTATCATTATTACTTTTATTTTAAATAGTTTATTTAATTTTTTAGGAGATGCAAATTTAAAAAAGTTATTTTTAAAGGATAGTATTTTTACTCCCTTTTTAGCTAGTTTAGTGGGTCTTATTCCTAATTGTGCTTCTAGTGTTATGCTTACTGAGTTGTTTTTAAATCAGGTTATTTCGTTTGGTTCCTTAGTTGCTGGGCTTTTAACTGGAAGTGGGGTAGCTATTTTAGTTTTGTTTAAATCTAATAAGAATATCAAGGAAAATATGATTATTCTTGGTATAATTTATTTTATTGGAGTTATTGGTGGTATTATTTTAGAGCTTTTTCCTATTTTCTTTTAAAATGTATTGACCTTAACCCTAGGTTATCCTTTATATTGATAACTGAAAGGAGGATTCTGTATGTTGATTAACGAAGTTCAATCTAAAGTAGGACTATCAAAAAAAAGTATTCGTTATTATGAAGAAGAGGGTTTATTGAATCCGATTAGAAATTCTATTAATGATTACCGAATATATACTGATGATGATTTGAATATTCTTAGAACAATTAAATTTTTAAGAGAACTTGGTGTACCTATTTGTGAGATAAAATCTTTAAAAGAGGAAAAATTAACTTTAGAAGAATGTATGCGAGATCGAATTAAGAAGATTGAGCAATTAGAAAAAGACTATCAGAAGATTAAGAATATGTGTATAGAGTTATGTGATTGTAATGAGAAGTATGGAGATATTGATGTTAATCGATATTTAGAGGAAGTGAATATTTTAAATAAGAAAGGATTTACGATGAGAGATTTAAAAACAAGTCATTCAAAAAAAATATGGGGTGCTATTGTATCTAGTGTTGTGTTTAGTTTACTTTTTATTTTTATTTTGTCTATTATTTCCTATTTTCAATTTAAAGAGGCAGAAAAGATGCCATGGATTATTTATTATTTTTTGATATTTGTGCTTGTTATTCCTATTATTAGTATTGTTATTAATTTAGGAATTAGAATTAGAGAAATTAGAAAAGGAGAAGAAGATGAAGCTAGTAAATATTGATTATGTACCTGGGTATGAAATTACGGAGTGTTTAGGAATTGTCAAGGGATGTGTTGTTCAATCTAAGAATATTGGAAAAGATTTTATGGCTGGTGTGAAAACAATTGTTGGTGGTGAAATTGCAGGATATACCGAAATGTTAGTTACTGCTAGACAGATTGCAACGAAGAGAATGGTTGATGATGCAGAAAACTTAGGAGCAGATGCGGTTATTAATATTCGGTATGGATCATCTGCTGTTATGAATGGTGCAGCTGAGGTTATTGCTTATGGGACAGCTGTTAAATTAAAGAATGGTTAGTTATAATTCGTGACTAGGAACAAGAGTTTTATTCTCTTGTTTTATTTTCGTTACTTGAATTTTTCTTTATTTCAATTTATACTTATTTTATAAGGTTTAAGATGGAAGGATGATCATTATGGGTGATACAGATTTTTATCATCATTTATATAGAAAAATAGGAATCGAAATTGAAGATAATAATATGGATATGCAAGAAGAATATTTTTATATTTTGGATAAGGTAATTAATGCATGTTCATTATTAAGGTATGAAAATAATCGTAGTTATTATACTGAGTGTAATTCAATAAATCAGATTGATGAACTGTTATTAGAACAATTTAAAAAATATGTATTAGAAAGTACAACGTTAAAATATTTAGCTACTATTTTTGTTAAGATGACTGGTAAGGATGATGAGTTTTCTTATTATTATGAGAAATTAGAAAAATTTTATTCATTTTATACCATTCATCAAAAATTAGATTATAAGATTACTACAGATTTTTATAATGAGATATTAAATAAACAAGAATCTAATTCTTTTTCTGAAATTAAAGATAAAATCAAAGAAAATTTAGTTCATTCTTTACCTTATACAGAGAAGACGTTAAATAAGTTAAATACAAATTTTAAATTTCAAAAAATTTTTTCATTTCTTAGTAGAGGAGATTATTCATCTTTAGGTACTTCAAAAGAAGAACTGGATGAAAAATTACAAATTTTACATTTATATTTGAATACAATGAAACCTTTTAATAAGAATCATCTTTCTTTAAATATATTAAAAGAATTTGATTCCTTATTTTTGTATGGTGAGTTAAGTGATGAAAAGTTAAAAACAGATTATTCTTTTCTTAATAGTAAAGAAAGAAAAATAATTTTAAATCAATATCATAAGTTATTGCTTCCTTATTTGGATTCTATACAGGTTGAATTAGATGATGATTCTTTTATTAATATTGAATTTAATTATAATCATTATCAAGTTGTCAGCGATGAATATTATCAAGAAAAATTAAAAAAATTTATTGCTTTACTTTCTAAAGATGAAATGAATAATATATTAGGTAATTTCAATCAACTTGTATTTTTATTTAAGCTTTTACCTTTGGTTGGAATTATTGATGAATTTGATGATGAGGATTTTAAGAATATCGTGGTTAATTATGACCAAATCTGTGCCAAGCTAAAAGAGTCTAAAAATTTAGAAAATTTTTCTTTTGATCAGTTATTAAATTCGTTATCTGAAGTGATTTCTCTTGGTAAAATTTATTCTCATGTTGATCGTTATACTGAGGCTGTTTTTGGTTGTGAAATCCTTAATCAGATAGTAAACAATGGTGAATATTCTAGTTCTGATCCAAAAGATTATTTGTGTGTTTATCATTCGATGTTAAATTGTTCTACTACATTTATTCCACCACTTTCAGGCGAACTGGATGGTTATTTATATGAAAGTGGAAATAATTATGATGTAGATAGACTTTTATTAGGTATTCATTGTTCAGGAAGTTGTCTTGGAATTAATGGAGCAGGAGAAGAGGCCTATTTGAAAGCTCTAACTAGTAATCAAGCAGATGTTGTATTTGTTAGACGAAAAGAAACTTTAGAGTTTGTTGCTAGATTTTTAATTTTTCGTAAGGGGAATTTTGTAATCATGGCTCCAATTTATGGTAGAATGGGTCTTTGTAAAAGTTTATATCAAGAAGATTTTTTATCTATGATAGGTAATCAGATTTTAGCTCTAGCAAAAGAAATGAATGATTCTTTAGATTACGTTTTTACTCAGAGGGTAGCATTATTTAAAGAATTTAAGACAAATTTTCCAGTTGTATATGATGATTGTTTTGCTGAAGATATTCCCTATTGTGATATTTCTAATAAAGCAGTTTTAATTGCCTCAAAAAAGAAAGATATTCAATTATTACCAAGTGAAGAAGTAAGTGTTTACCAGAAAAGGAGAAAAGAAATTTCCATTAGATATGATGATTGTAATTTTGAACTTGCTAGAATAAAGGCATTAGAAATTTCTAGAGAAAAGGAATCTATTAAAACTGAAAAATTGAAACAGGAATTTGATATGATTTTAAATACTCATTATCAACAGGCTTATATTGGGCAAGATTGGTATGTGGCAATAAGAGATGATGGTAATATTGAGAAAGTTATGTTGAATACTAATGACTCTAGACAAAAGGAGGAGATTTTTTCCATTTTAGATCAAGTTGTTGATTTATCATCAGATAGTATTATTGACTTTCTAGATTCTGATATAAAAAGATTATAAATAATAAGGAGTCATTGACTTTTGTGATAGGCCATGGTAAATTGATCGTAATATTTTGTGGGAGGTAATGGTAAAAATGGTTGATTTAAAAAAAGTGGAGTCTATTGAGAAATTAATGAAAAGTTTGTTTTATTTAACCGAACAAGAAAGATTAGAGGTTGAACAGGCTTATATGCTTGCTAATGAATTACATGCCGGAAAATATCGGCAAAGTGGAGAGGCTTATATTACTCATCCTTTAGCAGTTGCTTTAATTTTAGCAGAATTATGTGTTGATAAAGATACAATATGTGCAAGTTTATTACATGATGTAGTTGAAGATTGTGAGGATATTTCAATAGAAGATCTTGCTTGTAAGTTTAATTTAGATATAGCAACTTTAGTTGATGGAGTAACCAAAATTAGTCGAATGAATTTTTCTACTAAAGATGATCAGAATATGGCTAATACCAGGAAAATTATTATGGGAATGGCAAAGGATGTTAGAATAATTTTTATCAAATTAGCGGATCGTCTTCATAATATGCGAACATTACAATTTAAAAGTAAATTTAAACAAGTGGAAAATTCTTTAGAAACAATGGAAGTATTTGTTCCTCTTGCTTATTGTGTTGGGGCTTATCGAATAAAAAATGAATTAGAGGATTTATCATTACAATATCTGCAACCAGAAAAGTATAAATTGTATGAAGAGACTAGAGTTAGAGTTGAGGAAGAATCTCAACCTCAGTTAGAGCAAATGTCTTATGTCATTAGTAATATGTTGAATTCTGAGTATTTCGTTAATGAAATAAAAATCAGAGTTAAGAATATTTATGGTATTTATAGGAGAATAGAAGAGGAAGGACATAAATTATCTGATATTCATGATTTATTATCTTTAAAGATTATGGTTGAGGCTATTTCTAATTGTTATTTGACGTTGGGTATGATTCATTCAAAGTACCATCCTATTAATGATAAATTTAAGGATTATATTTTTAATCCTAAAACAAATATGTATCAATCTTTACATACAACTGTTTTTGGTGAGGAAGGTAAATTGGTTCAGGCTCAGATTAGGACTTTTGATATGGATAAAGTTGCTTCTTTTGGACTTGCTGCCTATTGGGATATTCATAAGGGAAATGCAAGAGGAAAAATGCAAGAGCAATTAAAAAGGTACCAATTCTATCAAAACCTTGTGGAAATTGATGATGTTTTTCTGGATAATCGTGAATTTGTTAAGCATATTAAAAATGAATTGCTTACTGGTAAGATTTATATTAATGCTAGAGATGGACAAGTTGTTGAATTACCTACTGGTTCAACATTAGTTGATTTTGCTTATCAATTAGGAGATGAGATTGGAGATAGGATAGTTGGTGCTATTGTTAATGATAAGGAGGTACCAATTGATTATTCCTTACATAATCAAGATCGAGTTCATATTCTTACTAGTTGTTTATCTCAACCAAGTAAGCAAACTTATGATTTGGCAACTACTACTCATGCTAGAGAAAAAATTAAGCAGTATTTACTTGGACATTAGAATAGATCGACAAAAGATCTGTTCTTTTTTCTTTTTTTTCGGCATAACTAAAATTAGGTGGATAATTTATGTTTTTAAGGAAAATAGATAAGCGAATTAAGATATTTTTATTATTTTTATTACTTGCTTTTATTTTGATTATTTTGAAGGTTTTTTATGTACAGATTTTTGATTATAAAAAATTGTCTAGTTTAGCAAATGATTTATGGAGTAGGGATCTGCCAGTGGAAGCTAATCGTGGAAGAATTCTTGATCGAAATGGTGTTGTACTTGCTGATAATCTTACTACTACTTCTTTGGTGCTTGTGCCAAATCAAATTAAAGATAAGAAGAAAGCAACACAGGAACTGGCGGAAATATTAGGAGTAAGTTATAAAGAGATGTCTGCACATGTAAATAAAGTTACTTCTATTGAAAGGGTTCATCCTGAAGGCAGGAGATTAAGCTATGAGGTGGCTGAAAAAATTAGTAATTTAAAATTAGAGGGAGTCTATCTTGTAAAGGAGTCTAAGCGAAATTATCCTTATGGTAAGTTGTTGTCTCATGTTTTAGGATATGTTGGAATTGATAATCAGGGATTATCTGGATTGGAACTTCAATATGATAAATATTTAACTGGAGAAAGTGGGGCGATTAAATATTTTTCTGATGCGAAAGGCAATAAGCTTAATTTGGCTGATGTTTATTTGGAACCTCAGGATGGAATGGATGTTCAATTAACAATTGATATTAATATTCAGAAGTCTCTTGAAAGAGAATTAGATAATATTATGGATATGTTTACTCCTGAAATGGCTCTTGCTGTTGTGATTAATCCTAATACAGGAGAAATTTATGGAATGAGTAGTAGACCCAATTTTGATCCAAATCATTATCAAGATTATAAAACTGAGGAATTAAGCAGAAATTTACCAATTTGGGCTACATATGAACCAGGATCTACTCAAAAAATTGTTACAACAGCAGCTGCAGTTGAGGAGAAAGTAGTTGACCTTGATCAAGATCATTTTTATGATGGGGGAAGAGTAAAAGTTGATACAGCAGTAATTAAATGTTGGAAAGCGGGGGGACATGGTTCACAGACCTTTATGGAGGTTTTACAAAATTCTTGTAATCCAGGATTTGTTAAAATGGGACAACTGTTAGGTAAAAATAGACTTTTTTCTTATCTTGATCGATTTGGTTTTGGAGAAAAAACAGGAATTGATTTAAGTGGTGAGGGAAAGGGGATTATTTTTCCTTTGACTCGTGTAGGAAATGTTGAACTAGCAACTACTGCTTTTGGTCAAGGTATTAGTGTTACTCCGATTCAACAGGTAACAGCAGTTTCAGCAGTTGTCAATGGTGGATATTTATATACTCCTTATGTTGTTAAGAATGTATTGGAAAAGGAAACAGGAAATGTGATTGAACAGAGAAACAAAAAACTAGTTAGAAAGGTGATTAGTACAGAAACTTCCAAAATTATGCGGAGGGCTTTGGAAAATGTTGTTGCTTTAGGTGGAGGGAGATCTGCTTATATTGATGGGTACCGAATTGGAGGAAAAACAGGAACTGCCCAAAAGGTAGAAAATGGGCAATACTTGGTGAATAATTATATTATGTCATTTATGTCGGTTGTTCCTGCTAATGATCCAGAAGCTGTTTTATATCTTGCAATAGATAATCCTAAACATACTGCGATGCTTTCTAGTTATACGACAACACCAGTTGCAAGAAGAATTCTTTTAGATATTATAGAAGCTTTAGGAATTAAAAAGCAAAAAAATCAGATTGAAAAGGAACTAGAGTGGAGCGATGTTCCTGTATATGAAGTGCCTAATGTGATTGGAAAAACTAAAGATGAAGCGGAAGAGTTGCTTAGTAATTTTACTGTTGAATACGCAGGAAATGGGGAAAAAATAGTTGGTCAATCACCAGATGGTGGAACAAGGGTTGAAAGAGATACTGTTGTTAGGATTCTTTTAGGTAGTTAAATATTATTGTAAAATTTTGTCTATTTCATATTATGTGCTATTTTTGATTAAAAAATATGTTATAATATTACAAGTAGAAATGGAGTGAAAAAATGTTACTATTAACTAAAGCAGTTTTTGCAGTTATGATTGGTTTTTTACTTTCTAGTTTATTAGGATTAATTTTAATACCGTGGCTAAAAAGAATGAAAGTAGGGCAAAGAATTAGTGTTTTTGTAGGAGAAAGTCATAAATTAAAAGAAGGGACTCCTACTATGGGTGGGATTATCTTTATTTTATCAACGGTAATTACGATTATTACTCTTTTAATTACTAAAAAAGTTGATTATACTTCTAATTTGGGAATTGTACTATTGGTTTTTGTTGGTTTTGGTATTATCGGTTTTTTAGATGATTATTTGTCTATTAGGAAAAAAAATAACGAGGGATTAACTACATATCAAAAATTATTTATGCAAGTTTTAATTGCAATTGGATTTTTTTATATTTATATGAAGAGTGGGGGACAAACTTCTTTTACTGTTGGAACTTTACATATTGATCTAGAATTGGGTTGGATTTATGGATTATTTATTCTTCTTGTTTTGGTTGGTGCAAGTAATGCCGTTAATTTAACTGATGGTTTAGATGGTCTTGCTGGTGGCTTATCTGCTATTGCTTTTATCGCTTTTAGTTTAATTTCTTTAATGGTTGGTTATGATGATATTGGAATATTTGGATTAATTTTATGTGGTAGTTTACTAGGTTTTTTGGTTTTTAATACTTATCCTGCTAAAGTTTTTATGGGTGATACAGGGAGTCTTGCTTTGGGTGGTACGATGGGGGCTATTGCTATTTTAACTCACCGTGAGGTTACATTAATTGTTGTTGCAGGTGTCTTTGTGATTGAGACTTTATCTGTTATTATTCAAACGATTTCAGTACAACTGTTTCATAAAAAGGTATTTTTAATGACTCCAATTCATCATCATTTTGAAAAACTTGGTTGGAAAGAACCTGATATTGTTAAGTTATTTTGGATATTCGGTTTAATGCTTGCAATGGGTGGAATTATTTTCGGAGTATGGTTATAAATAATAAATATTTGTAAATAAAATGAGTCAATAGTGATTCTTTTTATTTTAATCCATTTATTATTTTTCTATTTTTTGCTATTGTTTCATTCATTCTTTTTGCATTTCCTGAGTTTGTATTATTCTTTTTATTCTTTTTGAAAAGATTTTTTTGTTCTTTCTTGTTTTCTACTAGAATTGTAGATATGCATAGATAGGTTATATTCGTATCGAAGTTGCATATTACTTAATACTTCGTATTTTTGTTTTTATATTTATTAAATTTTAATTTTTAAGTAAATATTTCTATAATTATGATATACTTAATATTGTAAATTATTATTAGAGTAGAGGAGGATTATGATTAAGTTTTTGGTAGTAGTATGTGGAATAGTAGTTAGTTTTTTTCTTTTCTTTGTTCTTTGTTCTTTGAAGTTAGCTAAGATTTGTGATGAAAGTAATTTAAAATAGATAGTTAATGTTTTGGTTAGTATTTTTACTTAGAATGTGTTATCATATTAATATGTAGGAGGTTTATTAATGAATAATTCAAATATTGAGTAATTAAAATGGGAGTATCACAAATTAAAACTTAAGAGAAGAGATGTTCTTATAATGCTTCAAGCGAAACAGGAAGAAAATGTTCAACAATATTTAGAAAAGGAAAACTTTAAATTATATCGACAAGAATTTGTGTTGTCAAAAAAAATATCTTACTTGTCATGCAATCATATATGGGTTAATTCTTTAATTACTGATGATGGAGATTATCATCGATTCAATTCTAGAATATATTGTGGTTGTATTAAGTGCGGTTTGGTTCAAAGTGTTTTTCATTTGGTTTCAACTAGTGGAGTAGATTCCTTATCGTTTACGGAAAAAGTTATGTATGATTTTATGAAGGAAAATTCTGAATTTTTAACTAGATATAGTGCTGATTTATCATGTGATTTTGAACTTGGCAAAGCAATTTTAAAAAAAATAAAGGATGTCCATCCTGATATTGATGATGAAACTGCTAGAAAGTATTTTGAAATTGCTTTTGATAATATTAGAAATATTCCTGTTAGTGATGAAAGAAAAGCAAAAAGAGCGAAGAGATTGTCTTTAAATTCTACTTTAAGAGCGAAGAGATTGTCTTTAAATTCTACTTTTAATCAATGGCCTAAATAGGTTAGTGTAAAGAGTTTTGGGGATTTTTAGAAAAAAGAATGAAATTTGATAAATA